>JAEXXN010000036.1 GCA_023405875.1 Bacillota bacterium
GTGGGAATCAACGCTGATCCCAAAACGGAGAAAACGCTATTGTATAAATCCGGACCTGATTTATATGCAGCCAATGGGCTATCCTGGAATAATGATGGCAGCAAGGTTGCCATATCCTATTACATGAATAATGGCACTCTGAATCATTCCGGACAGGTATGCATTTTAACTTTGAAGTAGTCAGTCCGGTATATGAAATATCCCAATGCTGTCCAATAGCCAAAGAAGCACCAGGCCTGGTGCTCAATTTTCCAATACCTGTGATTGCAGCAAATCACAGGTATTTCTATATCTACCCGGCGCAGGGCCAAAGCCCTTCAGCTCCAATCGTTTCTCAACGGAGACCGGGTATATATTCACCTCAACCGGCGTAACTTAAATAAGTGTTTATACTATATTCAGATTTTTCTTGACTTTCTTTTCTGCATAATTGTATAATAACAGTGAGCTACAAAATTGTACTACAATATTGTTGAACATTATTGTATTCGGAAAGGAGCTAACATGAAATCTTTAATTGATGGCGCATATGACCTGCATGTCCATTCTGCCCCGGACGTATTACCCAGAAAGATGGACGATCTGGAAATGGCCCGGAGGATTATCAATGCAGGCATGAAGGGCTACGCAATCAAGTCACATTACTTTGTGACCGCAGAAAGAGCGGCATTGATAAACAAATTGTATCCGGAATGTGATCTTGTAGGGACAATTACCCTCAACAACTCTGTAGGAGGGATCAACCCTGCCGCAGTGGAAATGGCGGCAAGAGCCGGTGCAAAGCTTGTCTGGTTCCCGACCTGTGACGGAAAATACGAGCAGGCATGTGTTTTTGATGAAACAAATCCCGGCAAGAAGCTTCCTTATTGGGCGCAGATAGTTATTCAAATGAAAAACGACGGAATCGTTTCCGATCCGATCTCTGTGCTTAATGAAAAAGGAAAGCTTTCAGACAACACCATCCAGGTCCTTGAGATAATCAAAAAATACAATATGATCCTGGCCACCTCACATCTTTCTCATGAGGAGACCTTTGCCGTTGTAAAAGCAGCCAGGCAGCTTAATATTGAGAAAATAGTAATCACCCATGCGGATTTCCCGACGACCTTTTATACAATTGAGGAACAGCAGGAGCTGGTATCAATGGGTGCCTTTATCGAACACTGCTACACAACCTGGGCAACAGGAAAAGTACAGTTTGAAACAGCCCTGGAGCAGATAAAGGCTATCGGCTGCGAGCATGTAATTTTGTCAACAGATCTGGGACAACCTGCTGCCGTTTATCCAGACGAAGGACTGCTTTTATATGCGAACAGGCTGGTTGAAGCAGGTATTCCTGAGCAGGAAGTCGTTAAAACAACAGTCAGAAATAATCTTATCCTACTTAAATAATCAAGAGGAGGCCATTATGGAAGGAAAGAAAATGCTGGTTTTCAGCGCCCATGCAGCGGACTATGTATGGCGTGCCGGTGGAACAATAGCAAAGTACATCAAAAATGGAGCGGATGTGACCGTTGTTGTCATGAGCTACGGCATCAGGGGTGAATCCAACGATCTGTGGAAGTCTCCCGACCAGACGGCAGAAAATGTAAAAGCAATCCGTCATGAAGAGTCCTTTAACGCATCACAGAAGTTAGGCGTCAGAAATATTGAATTCTGGGATTTGGAAGACTATCCCTTCGATGCCGGAAGAGATGTACTTGACAGAATAACATATAAAATCAGGGAAGTACGCCCCGATGTCATACTCACTCATGATTTAAAGGATGTCATAAATCCGGATCATGATACAGTCAGGCAGCTTGTCTTTCAGGCAAGTATAATGTCCAACTCGGCAGGTGTTGTAATCCCCGGCCTGCCGGTTACCAAACAGATGCCGCTGTTCGGCTTTGAGCCGCACCAGACAGAGATCAGCGATTTCAAACCGGGTACCTTTATAGATATTACCGAAAGCTATGCTGAAAAGCTTGAAGCAATGAAATGCTTTAAGGCCCAGAGCCATCTGATTGAATACTATACGCATCGGGCATTCCTGAGAGGCAACCATGCGAGAAGATTATCCGGTGTCAAAGATTATAAATATGCAGAATGTTTTTCAAACTTTTTCCCACGGGTCGCAACTGAATTCTAAACGATTCGCTAAATATTCAAAACAAATGAATAATAAAGGAGAGAAAGAAAAATGAAAAAAATCGCCAGACTGATCAGTATCCTTACGATCCTCGCTTTTATACTCAGCGGATGTACAGGGGGTGCAAACACGGCAGACCCGGGAAGTGAGCCGGCTGCCGGAGGCAAAAAACAGGATCTCATTATGGGAACAGCCGGTACTGCAGGCACTTACTATATAGTCGGTGTCGCAATGGGACAGGTTGTTTCAGAAAAGTCCTCCATCAACAACATTGTTGTTCAGTCCTCACTGGGTTCAATGGAGAATATAAACCTTACCAATACAAACGAAATGCAGCTGGGCTTCTCCAATGAAGACGGAATTTACTTCGCATATAATGCAACCGGCCCCTATGAAAAAACCGGAAAGCAGGACATCTTAGGCGTTATGTCACTGTATCAGAGTGCCGGACAGATGGTTGCAAAAGCAAATTCAGGCATCAAGACATATGCGGATCTTAAGGGCAAAAAGGTTTGCCTGGGACCACCAAGCACAACGATCATAGAGATGTCAAAAGCAATACTCAGGAGCTATGGCATAGATCCTGAAAAGGATATAACCCCTTTCTACCTGTCCTTTGATGAAGGTATCACCAAGGTCGTAGACGGAGAACTGGACGCTACCTTCTACGTGGCAGGAACACCGACTGCGGCTCTCATGAATGCTGCATCGACAACTGCCATGACCTTGGTTGATGCAGACCCGGGCATATTGAGCTCCATAGCTGAAAAGCAGCCTTACTACAAGCCGTATGTTATTCCTGCCGGCACTTATAAAGGTATAGATTATGATGTCAACACACTGAAAATCATGACAACGATTTTCACAAATTCAAAGACCTCGGAAGCAGCTATATATGATTTTGTAAAGAACTCCCTTGAAAACATCGACAGCTACAAGAATGCCCATGCGGTTGTTCCGGAAATAACACCTGAGACTGCGGCTCAAATGGCTATACCGCTCCATCCGGGAGCAGAAAAGTACTTCAAGGAGATAGGCGCTCTCGAATAAGTAAGGCTATATCAAATTAGGGAGGTAAATTATGGGAGGAACTACTTCAACCCTTAACAAACCAGGCAGGTTGACGGATAATATCGCTTTATTCGTAGCAATTTCATTATGCGTATTCCACACTTACACAGCATCTATCGGAATTTTGCCGGGATATGCCCTTGCGGCAATCCATTGGGCTTTGGTCGGTACTTATATTATCCTCACCAAACCCCTGAAGTTTAAAGGCGGCAAGCTTCTGGACATTGTGCTGATGGCTGCAAATATCTATATCAGTATATATCTTCTCAATTTGCAGGAAGAAATGGTTTATAGGTCTGGAATATATACAGGCTTTGAAGTTTACTTGTCAATCATTGCAATTATATGTGCTCTTGCAATTTCAGGGCGTGTTCTTGAAAAATCCTTGCTGATCCTGGGTGTTGTATTTATTGCATATGCGCTTTTCGGAAACTATATCGGCGGTATGTTCCATACGGTCAAGTTTTCCTTAAGCCGTATTGCGACTTATTTATACACCTCGACGGATGGGCTTTACGGTGAAACCTTACTGGTTTCAGCGAGATTTATCTTCATATTCCTGATTTTCGGTTCTGTTCTCGAGATAACAGGTGCAGGTCAATTTTTCGTTGACATCGCACTATCCTTTACAGGGAGATTCAGAGGCGGTCCTGCCCAGGCATCCGTTTATGCCAGCATGCTGATGGGAACGATCAGCGGTTCTGGAGCGGCCAATGTTGCAGCAACGGGACCATTCACGATACCGCTTATGAAGCGGGTAGGTTATAAGCCCGACGACGCAGCGGCTATTGCTTCTGTTGCAGCCTCCGGCGGACAGGTCATGCCTCCTGTAATGGGTGCGGTGGCATTCCTGATGAGTGAAATCACCGGGATAGAATATGGTAAAATTGCTCTTGCAGCATTTATACCGGGAGCACTTTACTATATAGCCCTGTCTTTCATCGTATATTTCAGTGCAAGAAAAAACAACATGGAGCTGATCCCAGAGAGTGAGATCATGCGCCCATGGGATGTATTCAAGAAGGGCTGGCTGTACCTGGTACCGATTTTCCTGCTGGCTTACCTTCTGCTCAATGGGTATAGCCCCCAGCGTGCTGCTCTCATTGGTATCATAGTTACTTTGGTTATCGGCTTCTTCCTTAACAGAAAATCCTTAAGCCTGGGGTCCTTTAAAAAAATATGCACCGACTCTGCAAATGGGATCAGGAGCATTGCAGCTTCCTGTCTTCTGGCCGGAATCGTCATCGGTGTGCTTAATATAACGGGTTTGGGCATAAAGCTCAGCGGTATAATCGTTAACCTTGCAAACGGCAACCTGGTTCTGGGTCTTATTCTTGCCATGTTTGCCAGCCTGATCCTTGGACTCGGATTGCCCACATCGGCATCTTATTTGATCCTTGCGGTATTGGTAGGACCTGCCTTGACTGATATGGGCGCATCAGTATTGTCGGCACATTTGTTCCTGATATACTTTGCAGCATTGTCCTCCATATCGCCCCCGGTTGCCATAACAGTGTTTACAGCTTCCGGTATTGCCAATTCCGATAACATGAAGTCAGGATGGCTGGCGATGTTTTACGCACTGGGCGGAATTATCCTCCCCTTTGCCTTCGTGCTTAACGGCAATTACCTGTTGAGCGGTACAGTTATATCAATTACAGTAACAATCCTGCTTGGCATCCTTGGCTGCATTATACTCGCGGGTGGAATCATAGGCTGGATAGGTACCAAAATCAATTTGGTGTCCAGGGCTTTATTGCTGGCGTCAGGTACTCTGGTAATGCTTGCAAAGCCTGCGGAAACATCAATCGGCCTTGTGATCGGAGCTTTGGTCATCGGGTTTGAGCTCATCATAAACAGAAAAAAACACATGACAACAAATATATGATCTTAGGAGAATTTTACTATGGCAGGGAAAATAGGCTTTAAAATTAAAAAAGACTTTCAAAGGTCCGACAGGCAGATGCTTGAAAGCTTTAAAAGAATCGGAACCTGCGCAGTCAGCGATGGACTGAACAGATTCAATACCATGAACCATTCAATCAAACCGATCGTTGATGACGTTGTAATATGCGGAAATGCGCTTACTGTAAAAATACGTCCGGGGGATAATCTCATGCTTCACAAAGCCATCGGACTGGCTCAGCCGGGTGATGTCATAATTGTAGATACCTGCGGCTCGGAGACCAACAGTGTCATGGGCGAGCTGATGGCTATGGCAGCTTTCAGGAGCGGCGTTGAAGCAATTATAGTCGATGGTGCCATAAGAGATATCCGGGAGCTTAAAGAACAGCGTTTTCCGGTATTTGCAAAATGTGTCACCCCGGCGGTGGGGGATAAGGATGGCCCGGGTATCATCAATTGCCTTGTATGCTGCGGGAATGTCGCTGTTCAGCCCGGCGACATAATCCTCGGAGATGCTAACGGAGTGGTGGTCATTCACCAGGATGAAGCGGAGGAAGTGCTTGCCGCTGCTGAAAAGAAACTGGCCGGTGACAAAAACCGGATGAATGAAATTCTGAATGGAGTCATTACAAAACCGGATATCGATAAAACCTTGAAGGAAAAAGGTGTCATTTAGCTTTAACCTTCCCTTTGAAACCGTCCGGATGTGGCTGTTCAGGACACATAGGGCGGTTTCATACAGTTTATTTGTATCTGGCATATTGAATAAATGCTTATATTTTGGTAAATTGGATATTATAGTATAATAAATTTGGAGAAGATTGAGAGGTGAACTCATTGTCTCGAACCGGCAAACGGGCGTATGAAATAATTAAGGAAAGAATTCTTAATGAGACCTATGCCCCAAAACAGCCTTTAGTGGAATCCGCACTAGCAGAAGAACTAGGCGTTGGGCGCAGTACAATACGACAGGCATTACTGCATCTTGAAAATGACAAGCTTATTGAAATGCAGGAAAATAGAAGCGCAATGGTAAAATACCCTACAAAGAATGAAGTCATCCACCTTTTTGAGATAAGGGAACGCCTTGAGGGTTTGATTGCATATTATGGCGCAAAGGATTTAACGGATGAAGACCTTGATATACTGAAAAACTATATTGATGAGATGAAGTATTATCTTAGCCAGCATCAACTGGTAGAATACTCTAATACAAATGATAAATTCCACAGAGTCCTGTATGCAGCCTGTACCAATAAAGAGGGTGTAAAATTGCTGGACAGCATAAAGCTGCAGCTTAGGAGATATAAGAAAAGAACCATACTGATTACAGGCCGGGGCGATAATTCCTGCAGGGAACACGAAAGGATCTATGAGGCTTTGAAACGCCGTGAACCCGACGCTGCCGAATCCGCAATGCGTGAGCATATACGAAATGTAAAAAGAACTCTGGTGGATAATTACGAAATATTATACTGAATACCAGGGAGGCCCACTTTTGTGGGCTTCTATTTGTTTGCCTGCCTGTGCTCTGCAATAAGCAGGTCGACCATCCTTCCGTAGCTCCTGACGCCGTCCTTCTGATTATTAGCCTTCAGATATGTGTTATTCATCCTGTCTGCGGCTTTTTCCACAGGCCCTTCATATTGCTTCCAGAATCGGTTTATCTCGTCCAGGTCGCCGCGCACAGCTTCACTGTAGCTTTCGCACAGCTTTTGAAAGAGCTCTGCATCGCTCCTGTAAAGTGCATTCATTGAATTTACCAGTGCCAGCAGAACACCGGAATACCGGTAATCCATATCCGGATGGTTGGTACAGGCCAGATATGCAATATAGTTGGCTTCATCCTCCCGAGAGAAGCCCCGCTGGTGGGCCATTTCATGAGCTGCGGTTGAAGGCAGTGTCGCTTCGGGAATGGACACATTTACATTTGCTTCACCGGTAAAAGGAAAGTATACGCCGCAGATCCCAGTATAATTCATAAGCCCGGACAGCAGTACAGGCTTGGGGTTTCCATATTTGCCGGCAAGCTCGGGATAGCTGCCGGCTATGGCGTCGTAGCCCTTATAGCAGTTGTTCAGGATATCCCGGGTATTGCCCGGTATATCCACATTACCCGCTGAGTTCACACTTACCGCCGGCCTGAGGGTATTTGCCCTATCTATAAGGGAGCGGCACAGGCTTTCCAGCTCCTTTACCGATGCCGGACTGACCTCCAGTCCCGCAATACTGGCAAAGGGCTGCCTGTAATAGTTGAGCCCCCATACACCGATAAAGCTGAAAAAAGCTATGCTGGCTATAACGAGTATATTTACTGCATAGTTTATAAGGTTAACAAAGCTCCTCCGGCGAAATGACTTTATCAGTGCGGAAACCGTATATGCAATAAATGCGGCAGGCACAAGAATAACAAGGAGCTCGGCAAGAGAAAAAGGGAGTATGCCACTGACGCTGCTCAATATTTTGCCTATGGGAGGATATATTGCCTTTGAATAGAGCTTTTCTACCAGAACCGGATTTCCTGAGGAAACGTAAACAAGGACCGCTCCCAAGGGTATCAACAGCAATATGAATAATTTTACCGCAAGCTTTTTAACGTTCATTATTGCTCCAACTTTCATAATCAGTATACCTATATAATAATATACCTTAAGTATCATAAAATTAATAGTTGACATGAAATTAATTAAGTAGTAACATATAAAGAAATTTATTATATACGGCGATGAAGAGGATCAGTAGGAAAAAAGATTCTGAAAGAGAGGAAAACTCACCGGCTGAAAGGTTTTCTAAGATTATTTTTTTTGAACCCGCCCTCAAAGCTGCAGATGAAAAGTCTTGCCGCAGTCCTGCGTTACGGGCATACAAGAGGGTCATAGCTTAACCTTTTTCTAGAGGGGGTTTTGTATGATCAAATTGGGTGGTACCGCGAACAGCCTTCGTCCCTTTTTTTGGGACGGAGGTTTTTTATTTCCATTTATATCGGAGGTGCTTTATATGAACAATAATAATATAGATACAGCTTCAGCTTCAGTGATACTGAAGGAAGCAATTTTGGATAAATTTGTGCCTGATGATTTTTATTCTACAACAAATCACACAACTATGATTTTTCATGAAGGGAATTGGCTGACTGTTCAGAACCAGAGGATGGATGCGCTGATAGTGGTAAAGGGAAATATTGCCTACTGCAAAAAGCTTCGTGACATAAAAAAGGGAGAGCTTCTGGTCTGCGGAGAAACCGGTGTAAAGGTGTTGGTGCAGAACGATCCTGAGGACAATGGAGCCTTCGGTTTTATGAACAATTGCGTTTCGTCGGAAAGAAGAAATGAGCTTATAATAGGGGAGCTGGCGGAAAACATTGCAAGAAAAGGGAGGAAGATCACCTTCGTACTGGGTCCTGTAGTGGTGCATACCGGAGGTGATGTATACCTCAGGGAGCTGATAAGCGGGGGCTATGTCTCCAGCATCCTTGCGGGAAATGCAGTGGCGGTTCATGACATTGAAAAAAGCCTTTACGGCACCTCTCTGGGTGTATGCGCCAAATCGGGCAGAGCTGTACATATGGGTTACCGCAACCATATGAGGGCAATCAACCGGATAAACCGGCATGGAGGCATAAAGGAAGCCGTTGAGGCGGGTACATTGAAATCGGGCATCATGTATGAATGTGTGAAAAATGATATTCCTTTTGTATTGGCCGGAAGCCTCAGAGACGACGGGCCTCTT
>JAEXXN010000144.1 GCA_023405875.1 Bacillota bacterium
AGAAATGGCTTTATAGGAGAATATAATCCGCATGTGTCGGCTTTTTTGGGCTTGATCACCCGTCCGGCTTCAGACCCGATAAAGTACCTGGATAAGAGGCTTGGAATCAAGCTTAAGCCCCTTAACAGGTTCCGGAAGGTGATCCACTATTCTCCAAACAATCAGGCCACTGTCAAAGGTCCTCTGGGTTACTTTATGATCCGGGGAAAGCAGGATAACTCTGTCAAAAACCAGCTTCACAGCCAGGTCAAATCCAAGGTATACCTTAATAGCTTCGTACAGCCTGAGGATATTGAGGGGAAATTTGATTATATAGTTGTGGCTGACGGTCACTGGGCGGTTGCCGAACGCTACGGCATATGGCAGGAAACAATGAGGTCCTGGCTAAAGGGCGGTATATTTGAAGGGGATTTTGAAGCTGATACCTTACAGATGTGGCTTGATAACGAGCTGACAAGAGGCGTATATATATATTCAGCCCCTTACAGCGATAAAAAGGCAGTCATTGCCCATGTGGTACAGAATATCAAGCAGGAGGATATGAATGATTATTGGACTAAATTCCTTGAATCCAGGGATATCCTTAAAAAATACAGGATGGTGGAGTCCTGGCAGTTGCCGCACCGTGCAGGGACAGTCACCTGTAACAAAGTCGGAAATGTATATTTTGCAGGAGCTGAAGGCGGAGGAGTGGAGCCTTTTCTTGGTTTTGGCCAGTTCAATGCAATTTACACAGGTGTTATGGTAGCCAGGAGCATAGCCAGAGGTTATGATATAAATGTATTGCTGAAGACCTTGAGAGAAAAAGAACAACAGCTCGGCATACTCAGAAGCCTGTTGAATACCGCAACCAACGAGGATCTTGACCGGTTATTGGCGCTTATGAAAGCTCCCGGCATGAGAACCCTGGTATACAGGACAGATATCGATATTATCAAAGTGCTGTCGGCGCTTTTGGGTAAAAGCTGATTAAAGGAGATATGTGCCATGGGAAGATTTAAGCTGGTATGCTGCAAATGCGGCTCGGACAATATCCTTGAGAAAAGCGGCGTGAGAAGGCTGGTGCAGGGCCAGGAGGGTTGTGTGCATGGTGAAGGAATAGAGAGACTGTGCACCGAATGCAATAATGAGGATTTTTTTATTACAAAAACATGGGTGAAAAATGACCCAAAAGAGGTATAATGTATACTAAGAATCCAAAACTGGAATTTATTGCTTCTGACATGTTCAGATGCGTATGAACGGATCAAGTTTATTAAGATACATAAGGAGGAAGAGTATGCGTTACCTTGTAAAGCCGGAGGTATTTGAAATCAATCCTCGGCTGCATTTTGGAATTATTGTGGGAAAGGAGCTCAAGAATTCTGAAACAAGGCCGGAGGATACAGCGAGGCTGAGGGCTGCAGAGAACAAAGCCAGGCAAATTCTTAAGGCAGAAGACCTGAGGAACGATCCCACCGTACTGGGCTATAGAAATGTAATGGAAAAGGCAGGAATAAACCCGAACAAGTATCCTCCGTCAACTGAGGCAATGCTGAAAAGGATACTTAAGGGCGGGTCACTGCCTGAAATAAACGCTCTTGTAGATTTATGCAATGCAGTTTCTGTTGAAAACCGGATATCCCTGGGGGGACACGATATAAAAGACATACATGAGGATCTGTCGGTAGGCTTTACAAAAGGAAATGAAAGGTTTTTACCCTTTGGTGCTGATGAATACGAACCGGTAGAAGCCGGTGAACTGGTATTTACCAGCGGAGCTACCGTTCAGACCAGGAAATGGATATGGCGCCAAAGTGAACTGGGAAAGATGGAGCTGAATACCCGGGAGGTATTTTTTCAACTGGTAGGCTTTGAGGACAGTGAAGGAAGCCCGCTGCTTCAAGCTCTGCACTCCCTGGAAGTGCTCATAACGGAACGCTTCGGAGGCAGCTATAAAAGGTATATTGTAAAACAGGACAGCCCGGAGATTGAGTTTTAATGTGTTTTGAAAGGATTGATAGAATATCAATCCTTTTTTCTTTATGATCAGGTAACAGGTAATTGATGTAATGCATAACATATATAAGTCAATTCATATAGAGAGGGGGGGCAGGTATGTCATGAGGCTCTTACAGACCGTGTTCTTTGAACACCTATCAATATATCGTACAACCAGGGGATACACTTTATAAAATAGCACAGCGGCAGGGAGTAAGTATTCAGCAGATTATTTCGGCAAATCCGGGAATAGCTCCGGACTATCTGAAGATTGGTCAGCTTATATGCATACCGGTTACCTGTCCTGCGGGATATGGCGTTTATACGGTAAGGAGCGGGGATACGCTGTCTGCAATTGCCGCAAGATATGCCACAACCGTTCAGTCGCTTATAGCTGCAAATTCACATATAAGAAATGCCGACACAATATCGGTAGGGCAGAAGCTGTGTGTTCCTGCCCCAGTCGACCCGGTAACGGAACAAGTGAACAGTATGACCCTGAAAGAGAAAATAGGGCAGATGGTTATGGCAGGGCTTGAGGGTCATGCGGTGGATGAAAATACAAGAGCTTTGATCAATGATTACTATGTCGGGGGCTTTGTACTTTTTGGTTATAATGTACAAAACCCGGGACAGCTTTTGGCATTGATCAACTATTTAAAGCTTACCAATTCCCGGAGGAAGGCACCTCTATTTGTAGGTGTTGATGAAGAAGGCGGAAGGGTGAGCAGGATGCCTGAGGAGCTTAAGGACCTGCCTTCAAGCAAGGCTATAGGGCAAAAGAACAACAGTGAGCTTTCTTACAGGATCGGCAGAGTAATTGCAGAAGAGATAAAGGCTTTTGGCTTTAATATGGACTTTGCACCTGTCCTGGATATTAACAGCAATCCGAACAATCCTGTGATAGGAGACAGATCCTTGGGCTCCGGAGCGGAAATAGTAAGCAAGCTGGGTGTCCAGACCATGAAGGGTATTCAGGCGGGAGGGGTAATATCTGTAGTCAAGCATTTCCCGGGGCATGGAGATACGTCTGTTGACTCACATCTGGGGCTGCCTGTCGTCAACCATAGCCTGAACAGGCTTAAGGGCTTTGAGCTTGTTCCTTTTAATGCAGCAATAAAAAATCAGGCGGACGCAGTTATGATCGCTCATATCCTTATGACCGGCATCGATCCGCAGAATCCTTCCTCTATGTCAAAAACTGTTATTACGGATATTCTGAGAAAACAGATGGGGTTCAATGGTGTTGTTGTAACAGATGATATGACAATGGGTGCTATAGTGAAGAATTATGAAATAGGCGCTGCGGCTGTCAAGGCTGTCAATGCCGGAGCAGACCTGGTTCTTGTATGCCGTGGTTATAAGGATCAAAGATCGGTGCTGAATGCCTTGAGAAATGCGGCAGAAAGCGGTGTGATACCCATTGGAAGAATAAATGAAAGCGTATATAGGATATTGAGGCTTAAGAAAAAATACAACCTCACCGACAGCAAGATAAGCTCAGTAGATGTAAGCAAGCTCAATAATGCTATAAGTGAAGTGCTGGAGAGCTTTAACAGATAAAAAATATGATGACGGGCAAGCTAATGCCCGTCATCATAAATGAATATCCTGTTTATTCCGCTGTTCTGGGCTTCACATACTGCACACTACAGCAGCTTTTCCTTTATAGTCCTGGGACTCATCCAGCGAAGCAGGTTAAGCTTGGAGCCTGCCTTGTCGTTTGTACCGGATAACCTTGAGCCTCCGAAGGGCTGCTGTCCTACTACTGCTCCAGTAGGCCGGGCATTTATATAAAAGTTCCCTGCTGAATGTACCAGCTCCTTTTCTGCTTCAGATATGGCATATCTGTCACGGGCAAATATTGAGCCTGTCAATCCGTATTTTGAGGTACCGTCGCATAATTTCAGCGCGTCTGCATAACTATCATCCGGGTAAACATAAATGGTAAGCACCGGACCGAAAATTTCCTCCTCCATTGTCCTGAAATGAGGGTTGCCGGTAAGCACTACCGTAGGTTCCACGAAATAGCCCACGGTGTCGTCACAGCCTCCTCCGAACAATATTTCAGCTTCATCGGAGTTTTTGATATATTCGACATAGCCCTTTATTGTGTCAAAGGCTTGCTTGTCTATTACCGCACCCATAAAATTAGAGAAATTCTCTACATTTCCCACCTTTATTCTACTGACTCTTTCCAGCAGCTTCTCCCTTACCTCCGGCCATATGCTTTCTGCGATATACGCACGGGAGGCGGCAGAGCATTTCTGACCCTGATATTCAAAAGCACCTTCAAGCAGGCCGTAAGATACTGCTTCAACGTCCGCAGAGGAGTGGACAATAATATAGTTCTTGCCTCCGGTTTCACCGACAATCCTTGGGAAGGTCCTGTAGTTGTGGATGTTATTGCCTATTGTTGTCCACATATCCTGAAATACTCCCGTTGAGCCTGTAAAGTGTATACCTGCGAGATTTTTATCCGCAAGGACTACAGCTCCGATATCCTTGGGATTCCCGGGAAGAAAGCTTATGACGCCCTCCGGCAGTCCTGCCTCCTGAAGCAGCCTGAAGACCAGGTATGATGAATATACCGCATTTGAGGCAGGCTTCCAGAGGACGGTATTGCCGGTAATGGCAGGCGCTCCCACAAGATTGCTGCCTATGGCGGTGAAGTTAAAGGGGGATACGGCAAACACAAAGCCTTCAAGGGGCCTGTATTCAATTCTGTTGATAGCTGTACCGTCTGACAGAGGTTGTTCACTGTATATCTGATGCAGGCAGGCGGCATTATATCTCATAAAGTCAATCAATTCGCAGGCTGAATCAATTTCTGCCTGCTTGTAGGTCTTACTCTGTGCAAGCATTGTAGCTGCATTGAGCCTGGCTCTCCAAGGTCCCGAAGCAAGCTCTGCAGCCTTCAGGAATATTGCTGCCCTGGCTTCCCAG
>JAEXXN010000185.1 GCA_023405875.1 Bacillota bacterium
TACAGGATAACAGGTACTGAATCGATTTTCGGATATTGGCATAGATCGTTCTTCCTTCTTCCACAGCGCTAACAATTGTGGCAAAATTATCATCCAGGAGAATCATATCGGAGGCTTCCTTGGAAACTTCAGTACCCGTGATGCCCATAGCCGATCCGATATCCGCCCGTTTTAATGCGGGAGCATCGTTTACTCCATCACCGGTCATAGCAACTATATGACCATGGGATTTCAAAGCATCCACTATTTTCAGCTTGTGCTCTGGAGAAACCCTGGCGTAAACCGTGGTTTTCAGAACATGCTCCTTTAATTGGTTTTCACTCATTTTGTCCAGCTGGACACCGGTCAATATCTCGTCGCCCTTGCGCCAGATATCCAGTTCCCTGGCTATAGCCACGGCGGTATCCTGATGGTCGCCGGTTATCATTACCGTTCGTATCCCTGCAGTACGGGCCAGATCTACAGCATCCTTGACCTCTTCCCGGGCCGGATCAATGATTGAGTAAAATCCGATAAAGGTAAGCTCTGTTTCTGCCGTTTCTGAAGTGAGATTCTCCGGTTTCTCAGGCCATTTGCGGAAAGCTAAAGCCAAAACCCTCTGTCCTTGGGACGCCAGCCGGGAATTGACTTCCAACAGCTTTGACACCGTTTCCTGGCTCAATTGAACATTACCCTTTGGAGTCATGATTTCACGGCACCTGGCCAGCAGCACATCAGGCGCGCCTTTAGTCAATGAGATTATCTCATTTCCCATCTTATGAAAGGTAGTCATCATTTTTCTTGCCGAATCAAAAGGAATTTCGTCTATTCTGGGATATTTCCGGTCCAGCTCATCCTTCTTTAAGCCTGCTTTCTCAGCGGCTACTACTAAAGCTCCCTCGGTAGGGTCGCCTATGATCTGATAGCGATTGTCAGCATGGTCTAAGCGGGCATCGCTGTTTAAGGCCCCTCCGATCAGCATAAACTCAATATTCTCATCTCCCAGAGGATCGAATTTTTTATCCTTATCTTTAAAAAACTCACCCTGCGGCGCATAACCGATCCCGGACACATTCAACAAAGCTTCGTTAATATAAATACCTGTTACCGTCATTTCATTTTTGGTTAAAGTACCGGTTTTATCCGAACAAATATAGGTGGCGACACCCAGGGTCTCTACAGCAGGTAATTTTCTGATAATGGCATTTCTTTTGCTCATACGGGTAACTCCAAGGGCCAATACGATAGTTACCACGGAAGGCAGGCCTTCAGGTATTGCTGCTACAGCTAATGCTATGGCAGTCATAAACATCTCAATGACTTCTTCTCCCCGGAGAATTCCGGTAATAAATACTACTGCCACAATTCCGACAGCCACTATGCCCAGAGTTTTTCCCAGTCTGGCCAGCTGCCTTTGCAAAGGAGTTGCTTCAGCAGAAGCCTCCTGCAGCATCTGAGCTATACGTCCAAGCTGAGTTTTCATGCCTGTTTCCACAACCAAAGCTTTTCCCCGGCCCGCTGTTACTGAAGTGCCTTTGAAAACCATGTTGGTACGGTCACCTATGGGGACATCTTCTTTATCAATTGTGTTTAAGTTCTTTTCCGAAGGTACCGACTCTCCGGTCAAAGCAGCCTCATTTACCCTTAAGGAAACAGCCTCTATCAGTCTGGCATCGGCGGGAATGGAATCCCCTGTATCCAGGAGTACCACATCACCGGGAACCAGTAAGCCCACCTCCATCTGAGAAACCTTGCCGTTCCTCAATACCTTGACCGAAGCCTTTGTCATCTCTTTTAAGGCCTTTAATGCCTTTTCCGCCTTATTCTCCTGATAAACACCCAATACGGCATTTAATACTACGATAATTAAAATTACGATTGTGTCTTCCCATTCACCCAATGCTCCGGACACCAAAGCGGCTCCAATCAGGATCAGCACCAGGACTTCCTTCAATTGCTCAATAAACATAGAAAATACGCTTCTCGGCGGAGCCTCCGCCAAGGCATTGGGACCGTGAGCTTCTAAACGGCTCTGCGCTTCTTCTGAGGATAAGCCATTTCCCAAATCCGTCTTCATCTCTTGCGCTGCTTGTGAAATTTCTAAAGAATACCATTTCTTTTCAGCCAAATTTTTATACCTCCCTCTTGATTTTAGTATTTGTTGTCTGGAAATTTATAATACAAAGGAATAGACTCTCAATTTACAACAAAACCTTTAAAATCGTTCACCTCCTAAAAATTTCTGCCATATAAAATAAAACAGACCTCTACCTGTTATAGGTAAAGGTCTGGCAAACAACTTGATCTCGTTGCCAATAAAGCCGGGGTTATTAAACCCGCAATGACGACTTTACTGTGGAGCTACTCCCCTTTAGTTCAATATTCTGTTTGATATTATTTTATATAAAAATTTTTGATTTGTCAATAGTCTGCAAGCTGAGAGGAACATGTTCCAATGCTCCTCCCTTTGGGTTTCCTAGCTATTCCATTAACCTGTTTTCCAATATCTGCTCCATAGAGAAGTCCTCTATGCCCAGATAGTATACCGCCGTGTCGATCAGCGCCTCCATGGGCAGAAGTCCTATTACTTCGCTGCCAACTATGGTAACGCCGTATCTTGCAGCTTCTATCCTTACAAGCTCGAAAGCCCTGTAAAGTGCTGTCTTGGTGTAGTCCGTCATATTCATGGAGATCTGCACTATTCCCCTGTCCTTCAGTTCTATACCTATAGCCTTGCAGTATCTCAGTCCGCCGTTTAAGAACCTTACATTCCTTGAGATCTTGTTGGCGATATCCATGCTGTTTGTGTTCAGGTTGACGTTGAAGGCTACCAATGGCATTCTGGCACCTACAACCGTTGCCCCTGCGGTCGGATGTATCGCTGCCTGGCCGTAGTCAGGCTTCCATTCCGGCAGCTTTATCTTTTCTGCCATGCCCTCAAATTCACCCTTGCGGATATTTGCCAGGTTTTCTCTCTGGGGGTCTGTTGCCGCCTTCTCATACATAAAGATCGGGAGTCCGTATCTTTCAGAGGCTTCCTTCGCCACTTCCCTTGCAAGCTCAACAGCTTCCGTCATGCTGACATTCTTTATCGGAATAAAGGGTACTACATCTATTGCTCCCATTCTCGGATGCTGTCCCTGGTGCTTTGTCAT
This sequence comes from Bacillota bacterium, assembly GCA_023405875.1. GTDB lineage: Bacteria > Bacillota > Clostridia > Lutisporales > Lutisporaceae > BRH-c25. Next base: position 3,135 of record JAEXXN010000185.1, read on the forward strand.
ATCGATAAGCTCTATTGCTATGCCCATGGCTTCAAGTACTGCATTTTTTACTCCCTGAGGTTCTCCTACAACAGTTACTACCACTCTGTTGTGATCCTCGTCCCTCTTATAGTCCAGCAGCTTGACCCCATCTTTTCCCCTGAAGGGATTGACTATTTTCTCTATTTTATCCAGGTCCCTGCCTTCACTGAAGTTTGGTACACACTCAACTAATTTGCTCATTCCGGCCATTTGTTTACACCCCTCATTTTTTAAATACTTTCTCTACCAATCCCTTTACCAGCTCTTCCTTTGGAATATACGGGATCGTTATGTGATCTGTTCCTGAATTATCCTTGTTGTACTCAATGCTTGTGGTTATGGAATTCTCATTCCTTGCCCAGGCTCTTCTTGCAACTCCGCCCATTACATCCCAGGGCATTGCTGAATTCAATATCTTATCTGCCCTTTCACTTCCATCCAGCACCATTCCGAAGCCGCCGTTGATGGACTTGCCTATACCCACTCCGCCGCCATTGTGGAGAGCTATGAGGCTCATTCCCCTCGCCGCATTCCCTGCAAAGCACTGGGTAGCCATATCCGCCATTACGTTGCTGCCGTCCTTTATGTTGGAGGTTTCCCTGAAGGGTGAGTCTGTTCCGCTTACGTCGTGATGGTCACGGCCCAGCATTATAGGACCTACTTCACCATTTCTGACCATCTCGTTGAATTTCAGTGCTATCTTTGTTCTTCCCATGGCATCCTGATATAGTATTCTCGCCTGGGTGCCTACTACCAGTTGGTTCTTCTCAGCATCCCTGATCCATACATAATTATCCCTGTCCTGGCCTCTTCTGTCCGGATCAATGCATTCCATTGCAGCCTTGTCGGTCTTTATAAGGTCCTCATGCTTGCCGCTGAGGCATACCCATCTGAAGGGTCCGTAGCCGAAGTCAAACAGCTCTGGTCCCATTATGTCTTCAACATAGGAGGGCCAGATGAAGCCGTCCTTCTCGTCTATTCCGTTCTTGGATATTTCCTTCACTCCGGCATCATATACCGACTTCATGAAGGCGTTGCCGTAGTCAAAGAAGTAGGTTCCCTTTGCTACCAGGGCCTTTATCATTTCAAAGTGCTTCCTCAACGACTTGTCTACCAGCTTGCAGAACTGCTCCCTGTCGGACTTCAGCATATCGGTCCTCTGCTGGAAGGTCAGTCCCTGCGGGCAATAGCCGCCTTCATACACTGCATGGCAGGAGGTCTGGTCGGACAGAAGCTCTATCTTTATGTCGTTGTCGACCGCATATTCAAGAAGATCGACTATGTTTCCGTGATAAGCAATGGACATAGCCTCCTTCTTCTCCATGTAATCATGAGCAATTTCAAATACTTCCTTAAGGTCTGAGGATACCTTCTTGACCCAGCCCTGATCCAGTCTTGTCTTTATCCTGGAGTAATCCACCTCTGCAATTATACCTACTCCGTTGGCAATCTCCACCGCCTTTGGCTGAGCTCCGCTCATGCCGCCGAGACCCGAGGTAATGAACAATCTGCCTTTAAGGTCCTCGTTCTGTGGTATTCCAAGTATCTTTCTGCCTGCGTTCAATAGAGTATTGAAGGTTCCGTGAACTATCCCCTGAGGCCCTATATACATCCAGCCTCCGGCAGTCATCTGTCCGTAATTGGCTACGCCCATCTGCTCCGCAATATCCCAGTCCTTAGGATTGTCAAACATACCGACCATAAGGGCATTGGTTATTATTACCCTTGGGGCTTCAGGCTTGGATCTGAACAGGCCTAAAGGATGTCCCGATTCCACTACCAGGGTCTGTTCGTTGGTCATTGTTTCAAGATACTTGATAAGCAGCCTGTACTGCATCCAGTTCTGGCATACCGAGCCGGTTTCACCGTAGGTGACCAGATCATAGGGGTACAGCGCAATGTCAAAGCTGAGGTTGTTGTTTATCATTACCTGGAAAGCCTTGCCTTCAATGCAGTTGCCCTTGTACTCGTCTATACCCTTGGCTTTCAGGTCCCCCTCAGGACGGAAACGGTACCCGTATACTCTTCCCAGTGTCAGCAGCTCTTCAAGGAACTCCGGGGCTACTTTTTCATGAAGCTCCTCGGGTATATAGCGGAGCGCGTTCTTAAGAGCCGTTTCAGTCTGTGCCTGTGTCAGCTTGAAGCCCCTGTCCGGAGCTCTTCTGATTCCTTCCCGGAACTTTGGATATTCCGGAAGGATGTTGTCCAGCTTTACTGTCATTGCCTGTGATATGTCGAAATTACTGACCATTTATATACATTTACCTCCTTGAAAAATGCTGCAGCAGCTGCAGCATTTTTATATTTTGCTATTTAGAATAAGCCTGTGATCACGCCTTTTTCATCAATATCTATTTTTTCTGCCGACGGCACCTTCGGAAGCCCGGGCATTATCATGACATCCCCTGTCAGGCATACTATGAAGCCTGCTCCTGCTGATACCCTTACTTCCTTTACACTTACCTTGAAGCCCTTGGGTGCTCCCAGAAGCGTCGGATCGTCGGAGAGTGAATATTGTGTCTTTGCCATACATATAGGCAGCTTGTCAAGTCCGATATCCTCCAGCTTCTTCATTTCCTTCTGAGCCTTGGCAGAGAATACAACGCCGTCACCGCCGTAGATTTCCTTTACTACTGTTTCAATTTTCTGCGCTATTGAAGCTTCAACCTCATATATATGCTTTAAATCAGGTGTTGAGCTTTCTATCATCTTAACAAGGGTTTCGGCCATATGGGTTCCGCCTTCTCCACCCTTTGCCCAGCATTCGTTAAGGGATACCTCCACGCCATATACCTTGCACTTGTTTATAAGCGCTTCTATTTCCGCTTCAGTATCGCTTACAAAACGGTTTACTGCAACCAGCGCAGGAAGTCCGAACTTGCGGATGTTTTCAACCTGTTTCTCAAGGTTTGCAAAGCCTTTATCCACTGCTTCGACATTTTCTTTTCCCAGATCCGCCTTAGCCACTCCTCCATGCATCTTAAG
>JAEXXN010000210.1 GCA_023405875.1 Bacillota bacterium
AAGCTGGCTGGAATTGATTTATAACAAAACGAAAAATCCTTCAGTAAATGATTTTGCTATGGACTATTTTGATGTCTTCAGAGAGATGAGAAAACGCGGCGAAATTGATGATAGTGCCAAAGCGGCATATGATAATGATACCAATGGGCGCCTGAGCTTTGAAATAAACAATATGTTCAGGCAAAATCACAGGCTGTGCAACAGAAATGTAAGAGCATATTTCCCTATACTTTATGATGACGTTATTATAAAAGAGCTTGACAAGGCATTGGTAACTCCCGACAAAGTAAGGGATGCAATTCAAAAGATCCTGGATGTGGACTTTTCGGCTTTTTATCGTGAGATGTCGTATTTCAACATGAAAAAGGGCATAGAAAAGGAATTCATTATGCAGTCAGTATGGCCTGATATCATACTGATGCCTGCATACGGAAACAATTCAATAATGTGGCAGGAAATAACCGGCAGAGTAAGAAATACACCGGGCCGTTTCATACTCCCCATGTTCACCGACTCCAGTATTGATGAGCTGGTTCAAAAGCTGATGGGAGAATTCCGGTGGGAATTGTGCAAGACTATGATGGGGGTATCCTGGAACGATATCAGCATAAAGTCCCTGACATCGGAATATATGGATTATCTTCAGTTTTATAAAAAGAACAGGGAGCTTTCCGAAGAGACAAAAGAAAAGCTGAACCTGCAGATAAAAAAATACAGGAATATTTCAAGACAGATATTTACTTCAGACTACATTACCTGGTTGAACTACGAGTCCAATGGTATTATAAGGCTTAACAAGGTAGCTAGAGATATACTTTACAGGCATTGCCCCTTCCCGAAGGAAACGAGAGAAAGGATGGCCGACCATCCCAGCTATGCCACCTCGGCACATAGATTCAAAATTATGAGAGCTAAGCAGATCAAGGATATAGAAAACAGATATGCAAAATATACTCAGAAGGGGATAATACTTGAGCCGGAAATGCTTGAGACCTTGAATTTCTATAAGAATTTGTAAGCATATGAACAGCAGGGACAGGTACAGAGTACCTGTCCCATTTTTTCACAGGCCGGTCCGGATATTTTGTCCTGTCAGGAAGCATTGTTCTCCTTATCATATTCTGATGGATTACCACAGACCGCTAGTTGTGTTTTCATGTATTGAACAGCTTCTTCGATAAGCTGGTCCAGCTCCCTTTTTGATATCAGAAAACGTATCAAGCCCGGCAATACTTCATAGGCCCTGTCAACTACCATAGCATACTTCAGCTCACCTGTTCCAGCGCCTAAAGCCTTTTCTGCCTGAATGACAAGCCCGAGAATGATCTTTTTTACGGTGTCCTGTTTGCCTAGCCTATACAGGTAGGCAAGTGAAAAAAGAAAAATGATTATTATAAGTATATTTAGCCAATTGTGTTTTAAGAAATCAATCATGCTGTTTCCTCCTTATGTTTTGAAAAAATAAGTGACCACCGCTGTCACCAGCACGGCCACTATTGTCCTCACCAAATCATCCCAGCGCTTTGCAGGCTTGCTTTCGACTATACCAAGCTTATCCGCGATCTGCCTGATACTTTCTTTGATTTCATTCATGATATTAAAAATCATCCTGATTTGCTCTTCACTTACCGCATTGCCGCGCTCTACCTCTGCAACCCGGTCACTCAGCTCCTTAAAGCCTTTCTCCAGCCCCATCAGCCTTTTTTCCAGGTTATTAAATTGAATGCATTCTTTGCAGCGATTATTTTTCATATATTATCCTCCATAAACAAAAGGAAAGCACAATTGTAGACAGCTATTATGACTCAGCATTATCATTCTGTCCTTTCATCCCAAAAGGCGGCATTTTTTCTGCTATCCAGGTGAAAAAACGTATTATAGAAGCCTACGCCTCCTCCAAGACCATCAAGACTGCAAAGCTCCGTCCACTTTTTCTTGATATTCTGCAGATACTCCTCCTTCCTCTCTTTGGTGTATCCGGAGAACTCCTTCATAGGCAATGCAATATCTGCCGCCACCCCAAGCATATGCTGGCTCTCCTTGGCACCCCCGATTGCCGCATTATACTCCGGTGTCCTGTAACCGCTGTTTACTATCATAACTCGTTTATACCAAACCCTGAATTTTTCCAGCCTCTGGATATGGGCAATAACCTCTGCGTTGAGCAGCACCTCCCCGTTTGCACTGCACCTGAACTCGCTGATATTGAAATGCGGGGTGATCTGACCGTCATATACCTGGATATTAAGCTTGTTCATATTTTCTCCTCCCATTCTTATTTATCGGTACTACAGATGTGTATGCCGGAAGTGTTTCCGGCTTCTGCTAGTACATACTATTCAACTTGTCCAAACTTTGTGCTGTGGGATGGGGGGGTAGTTTGGTTGGGGTTGGGTAAGTGTCCTTATGTGCCTATGCTGCCTGCACTGCCAAATACTCTGCAACAACATTCTGATATTCGACATAGATAACAGGCTTCTCATATCCTTCTACCGGCTCCAGGTTCCATTTACCGGCTTAACTAAGATTGCATAACTTATAACAAGATATCTTTTCAGCTCTTACCTACTTCACTCCAGCGCCCTTATTCTTGTTTCCAAATCTATTATGGCTTCGGACATCGCTACCTTTTCATCGTCTAGCAGGTCATCTACTGTTTGTATTTCTATCGACTTAACCAAGTAGTTGACAACCACCTCTGCTTCGCCTACCGTATAGCCTGCGTGCTCCATGTACTACGTTTCCGGGTTATACTCCGGCCATTTTCCACCAAAGGCATCCAACCCTCAGCCAGCAATATACTTTCTGGTAGTAAATTATATCTTAACACAGTGCTGCCGTCTTATAATGTGCCTGTCACTGATAACTCTACCTGGGTTACTTGTTCGTTTTCTACTTTTGCGTAGTTCATATTAATTCCTTCCTTTATATATCCACGTAGTTAATATCATATACAGGATAATTAGGCGTATATCCTGTCCAAGTTATACCATTCGGAGAGAAATATACTTTATTATTTGAATTTGCTATAAAATTACCATTTGCATAACACCTGACATAGACGTTGCTACTAGAGCCATCTAGCGGTTTACCCCTGTCTGTTATAGTTACACCATTCGCAGATGTGTATACTTTTCCGTCATAACACCCAGCTACAAATATCCCATTACCAAAAACAATATTCAGAATTTCCATTCCACCATTGACATATGCAGTTGTCCAATTTACACCATCATTTGAATAAGCTCTACCTAAATTGTTACCATTGCCACCATAAAAACCTCCTGCAAAAAAGTAACCATTGCCATAAGCAACTGCTTGAATAACATATGATGCGCCCAAACTTCGGCTAGTCCACGTTATCCCTCGGTCTGTAGAATAGCCACCCAACCCATCTGTACCAAAAGCTACCATTTTACTTCCATCTATATTACATGCAACTCCACCAACCCAATCGCCCGATACAACCACTTTTTTTCTGTTCCAATTTATCCCATCACTAGATGTCATTACATATTCATCATCACAAACCATCCACAGTCCTAAATCTTTCCTATATTGCAATGAGTCAACTGCCCCAGTTCCCCTATATGTCCAGGTTGTTCCACCATTAGAGGAAGTGTAAAAATATGATGGACTCGTTGAACTAGCTGCTAACCATATATCTTTATTTCCATGTGCAAGACTAATTCCATAACTCGTACCGGACACAGGTAACCGTTCCCAGTTAATAGCATCGTATGATTTATACACTGCATACTCACCCAAAACAGAGCCTAAAAAATATCCTGATTGACCACTACTCATCATTGTTCTATTTGCTAACATCGTAAACCACCCCCCTACGTTGTAAAATTATTTCCAGCTAAAAAGCCATACCACCTAGTGCCACCATTTACAGTTACAAAAGTTAACACCGCTGTCTTATTTGTTATAAACGATGGTATCGCTCCATTACTCCATTGAACACTAGATGGAAATGTAATAGCATATAATGTGGATGGCTGTCTAATAATTACTGTAATAGAACATGCAGCTCCACTTGCAGACGGATTAGAAAATGCCAAAGTACATGCACCTGTAGGTGTTATATCAAATATATTTCCTGTTGTAATATCGAAAGTGACTGTCCCTGTTGTTGCAGGAGTAGTACCAATTGCTTCACTATAGTCTTTTATTTTAGGTCTTGTTACGAAATTATCTTGATTATTTATTTCACCAGATACCAGACCCCCAGCTTTAGGCAATGCATTATTTGCTAAAGTTCCTTGCGCGGCTGTTGCATATACACCAGCATGAGTATGATTACCCAAAGCAACTGTAGAAGCTGTAGTACCAGTATCTAAATAGGCCGCTGCTTTAAGACCCAATATCGTTCTTGCTTCCGCTAATGTTTTCTTCACAAACGCTCCTGCTCCCGATGCTACTAAAAAATCATTTGCTGCCGTTGCAAGGCTGTGAGCTATATGACCACTATGAGGAGCTGCTGCGCTTGTGTGAGCGTTCAGATTTGTTTGCACCGCATCTACGTTATCCTTTCGGGCTATATCATCCGCTGCACTGGGGGCTGCCACTTTTGCCCGGCCATTTGCATCCCGGCGAATAATCTTGTTGGCAGTTGCAGCCGGTACTGCACCATGTGCCGCATCTTCTGCCGAATGCGTCGTAACTGTCTGGCTTAATGCCGTAATCGCATCAGCATTTCCCTTAACAGTCTGGATTGTCCTCCCTGCACCGGCAAGGTTGTCCACCTTGGCCTGCGCACCTGCTGGAGTTTCTTTTGCAGCAACACCCGCATCTATTTTATCCCAGTTGTCGTTCAGCATGGTTTTAATGTTGAAATAGTCATTACCATCGTTATCCGGGTCTTTTTTTAGTAAATTCAAATTGGTTGTATAATCTGACATTATTGTTTCACACCCCCTGTATAATTGGCCTGAACGGCGCAAAATCTGTTAATTTTTTTTCTTCTATTTCATTGAGCTTAAGCTGCCGTACCTGCTTCAGCATCAGGTATAGATACTCAAACTCAAAGGGCAGGTGCGCAGGCCTAAGCTCTTCAATGGTATTTGTCAGGTCTGCCATATTTGGCGGTGCTCCCAGGACATTCGCAAACCGTATGTGTATGACGCCCTCCTGGAAAGTCACCTCGACACCTCCGTTTGTGTATGCATCTGCAACAAGCTTGAGCAATACCGCATCTGCCTTACCGTTGCCTCTCATCCTGCTTTTGATAACAGACCGGCGGTCATCCAAAGGCTTACCGATATCGGTTTGCAGTCCTAATTCCTTTTCATACACCGCCAGGCCCCAGGTTGCCTTGTCAATATCCAGCTGTGTTTCTATATCTTCAATAGCTGTCAGAATACTGTCGAATTCTGCACCTTCTGCTTCCATTACCTGCTCAAATACCTTGGAGCTTCTCCAGTGGGGCGGCAGGTAGCCGAGCATTTCCTTCTTACGCAATGGTCACCACCCCCAGTACCGGCACTTCGTTGTTTATAATCGGTATATTGTCTGTGCCCCCGTTGATCCTTAAATCTGCATAGTCACGGATCCCGGTTTCATCCAGGAGCCTGTACCCAATCTGGGCATAGCTTACCTCTGTGATATCCTCCCTGAAGGTGATGGACCTGAAATATTCTTTCAGCTTTGCTTCTACCTTTACCCTTCTTTGCTCCTCGGTATAGGCAGGATCTCTATTCAAGGCTGTAAAAGCTACATCTATCGTCTTTCCCTCTGCACTTACCACAGTACAGTAAGCTCCAACAGGGGCAGTTCCCTTTCCTTCGCCTTCGGCCTCCGGATCAATGTAGCTTTGTACCCTTGATACCACTTCGGCATTGGCAGGCTCTTTGTTGGAATCTATCAGGATAATCTTAACCGTATTGTTTCCGTTCCAGAGAGACACTACCCTGGCGTCACCGACCCCCGTCACTTCCTTAGCCCACATTTTGTACTGCGACTTGTTCCCGCTGGTAGGAGGGGTCTTGATCCTTTCATAGTACCTCTGCAGCAGGTCTTCATCCTGTTCGGTATTATAACCTCCCCCTGTCGGCTCCGGATTGGTGACTGAGGTTATTCCCGCAATAGAAACAGGCATGTATTTTATGGTATTTGCCGGTACATTTCCCTCATCCCCTGCAACAACAGCCTTAATATGGACCATAGCATTTTCATTTACTGTTACACTTTCATCAGCTTTGAATTGAGTACCTGACTCGGTCTGGAACAAGTCCCCCTGGTTGATGCTTCCGGTTCCTTCAACTCGAAGCTGCCCCTCTGCATAGGTCGCCGGCTTCCGTTCCATACCGGTGCGCTGATATATTCTTTTTGCCAATTCTTCTCCGCTAAGCATTTCAATATCCATTTTCCCAATAGTGCCGTCAAGGGCTATATATACCTGCTCCATCTCCAATACCGAAGGCTCGATACAATCATATATCACTCCGCCTTCTCTTTTGTCGTAGTCGGCTTTTACCCCCTCCAGAATTCTTTTTCTTATTACATCAGCTGTTTGATTTTCATACAATAGTCTCACCTCCAAAGGATAATCCGTTTGTCAAATTAACTGTAAACCCGGCCCGCAGGCTGCTTTTCAACCTCTCAAAGCTGAAATCGGTAACCGACTTGATTTGCTCATGAGTCTCCAGAGCTTCTCTGACGGCCCGCTCCACTTCAGCGGTAAAAGTCTTATAGGGCAACTGCTGCTCCACCAGGCTTTCAAGCTCAATACCATGCTCCTGGTAGATCAGGTATTTGTACTTTTCTGTCCTGAGAGTTGAATGCACCCACTGCTTTATAACCTCTACCCCTTCTATTTCCACAAACCTTCCATCCCTGAGTACAAATTCTCCCCTATCGAAGTCAAAAAGAAATGATTTTCCGACCTCACGGGCCCTGCCTGTATTTGATAAATCATAGGTTAATTCGGGAAGCATCATATCACCACCCTGTCCATGACATAATACAGCTGACCGTCTGCCGAAGGAAGCAGTATGACACGCTCATGCACATTCAAGCCTTCATACAGTATAGCCACGGTTTGTCCGTTTATTTTTACCTCTTCCTCATGCTCTGTAAGCCTTTCCGGAATTATTAAATCATCGGTACCCAGGCTGAAGCTTATTCCCTCCGGCTCGATTACCATCGGTACTGCACTCCTGACTGTACCCATTACAAAGGATATTGTCGGTTTGTTCTCCCTTTCCTTGAACAGCATAGCCAGTTCAGTTATTCCATCTGCCATTTACGGCACCTCCTTCAATGTTAATGTCATAGTATGCTCTGTTCCTTCATAATTGTGGGTATCAGAAGTGATTTCAAAAAAACCTGCCAAACCGGTCTTTTTTTCCTCGAGCTTTACATAGGTTCCGCTTATACATTCATTGAAGCCAATGCATTCAAGGTCGGTTTCCTTAAAGACCCGTCCAAGCTCCTTGAGCAGTTCCTTTGCTTTGGATACACC
>JAEXXN010000268.1 GCA_023405875.1 Bacillota bacterium
AATGGCTTCCCCCCATCCGGTGTTCGTTTTCCCATCGGACATGAGGACTGGTTTGTCTCATTCCTATAGGTGGATTTAGAGACTACACGCTAAGAATAGCAGGCTTTGGAATGTAGGTGAAATGTTATACGGCAGCTTTGCGGAGAAACCATAGAACTTCTTAGTGAAATGGAGGAATAGCAGCAGCAACTGTCTGAGCGTAGCGAGTTTTGCTGCTGCCCGGAATGAGCTTAGAAGTTCTGGTTTCGGAGCTTCGCTGCGGTATAATATTTCACTGCACTCCAAAGCCTGTTTCAATTTCAGATATGTCGCATTATTCTACAATTATAACGCATCCCATTTCCATTTATTCCGAGGTTGTGGCAACAGTTACCGTATTGCTGCTGCCCGACAGGTTTCCTGCCTGATCGAAGGCTTTTACACAAAGCTCATAATTACCCGGGCCGAAGGGGATTTTTACTACCCGTGAAGCTGAAACGCCGGTGGCGATCACTATGCCGTTGCAGTATATCTGATAGCCGGCTATCTTTCCGTTATCTGTTGCTGCCGACCATGCAAGGGAGACAGAGGGGCCGTTTACGGCAGACACTTTCAAGCCTGTCGGGGGAGCAGGCGCTTGGGAATCTCTGGCTGTAGTGACATTAAGAGGGCTGCTGCTTCCGGACTGGTTTCCCGAGATATCAGAAGCTCTGACGGTATAGGAGTAGGTTGTTCCGGGGAAAAGCCCCATGCTGCTGTAGCTTGTTTTGGTCGTTGTTCCGACCTTGATCCCGCCGCGGATAATGTCATAGCCTTTGACAGCGACATTATCGGCAGCCGGAGACCATGTAAGATTTACCTCCGATACGGAAACGGAGGAAGCCCTGAGGCCTGTAGGTACAGCAGGGGCTGTTTTGTCAGTCGGGGTACTGACAGAGGCTTGATTGCTGGGGGAAGAATAATTGCCTGCCTTGTCGTGGGCTTTTATATAAAAGCTGTATGTAATACCCGGGGTAAGCTTTTTATATTCAAAGCCGGAGGTGGAGGACGTACCCACTTTCTTATCATTGCAGTATATTTCGTAGCCCTTGATACCCACATTGTCTGTAGATGGTTTCCAGGCCAGGGACACAGAAGTAAAGGTTACCGATGATGCTTTAAGGTCTCCCGGAGCTGACGGAGCAGCTTCATCACCTATAGTGGAAGCTATTACGGCAGAACTGCTCTCTGATAAATTTCCCGCAGCATCATATGCCCTTACGGTATATTCATATTGCACACCGGGAACAAGATTGGAATTGGTATAGCCGGTTTTGGATGAAGTACTTATTTTTTTGCCGTCCCTGAATATCTGATAGCCCTTTACCTTCAGATTATCCTGGGAGTCCGACCAGCTTAAGGAAATTGATGTGTAGGTCCTGCCGGTGACAGCCAGGCCCCTGGGAGCGGTAGGTGCCTGGGAGTCTGCAGCAGATACGCGGCCGGACAGCGTGAAGAGTATGATCAGAATTGCAGCGCACAGGGCCGCTGATTTTTTGATATACTTCATAATAACCCTCCTTGTTACCATTATTTACAAATTATATCATGAAATACCAATAAATGTAAATAGATGGAATTTTGGTGCGGCTGGACAGTAAGGGCAACATGAAATATAATGGAGTATAAATAAATTTGCAGCAGCTGTATATTTCGAGAAAAACATTATATTGTCAGTAAAGGGTGAAATTTTGAATAAGAAATTATATATAACAGAAAAACCGTCTGTTGCTGCAAGCTTTGCCGGTGCATTGGGAGTAAAGATCTCGGCCGCGGAACGGGGGAGGGGCTATGCAGAAACAGCGGATACCATAATCACATGGTGTTTTGGTCATCTCGTAACAATGGCATATCCTGACGCCTATAATCCGGAGTATAAGTCATGGCGGATCGAGCAGCTTCCTATCATTCCCAAGGAGTATAAATATACTGTAATAGACAGCAAAGGGACTTCCAAGCAGTTTGAAGTGATAAAAACCCTGATGTGCAGGAAGGATGTGGATATCATTTATGCCTGTACCGACAGCGGGAGAGAAGGGGAGTACATTTTCCGCCTGGTCTATAATCAGAGCGGGTCTGATAAGCCTGTTAAGAGGGTATGGATATCTTCGCAGACTGAAGATGCAGTAAAAAAGGGAATACAGGAGGCCAAGCCCATAAGTGAATACGATTCCCTTGCAAAAGCCGCTTATTGCAGGGCAAAGGAGGATTGGCTCTTCGGCATGAATTTCAGCAGGCTTTATACCTGCCGGTACGGGAGAAAACTATCCTCCAGGCTGAAGGAAGAAAAATCCTCTGTTATCCCCATCGGAAGAGTAATGACCTGCGTGTTGGGTCTGATAGTGGACAGGGAAGCGGAAATCAGGAATTTTGTGCCGAGGCCTTATTATGGAGTTGTGGCAAGCTTTCTTTCAAAAGACAGCGGCATAGCTTATAAAGGGAGATGGCAGCAGAAGAAAAAAGAGGCTAAAGCTCCGGCGGAGGCTCCGGAGAACGAGGATAAATATATAACCAGGGAAGAAGCTGAGGCGGTCATCAGGAAGCTGGAAGGCAGCGAGGCTGTGGTCAAAAAGGTTGAGGTGAAGGTAAAGAAGGAGCAGGCTCCTTTGCTCTTCAATCTGGCAGAGCTGCAGGCTGAAGCGAATAAAAAGTTCAAGCTGCCGGTGGACCGGACGCTGGAAATTGCGCAGAGCTTATATGAAAAGAAGCTGATATCCTATCCCAGAACAGACAGCAGAGTGCTGTCAACTGATGTCGTACCCGAGCTGCCGAAGGTTCTTAACGGCTTATACGGCAATGCCGATTATAAGGAATTCATAGCCAGGATCAAGGAATTCGGAGCGCTTGCCGTTGATAAAAAAACCAAAAGGTATGTGGATGACAGCAAGGTCACGGACCACTATGCCATAATCCCGACTTATGTGACTACTGAGCTGTCCAAGCTGGACTCCGGTACCAGGAATGTATATGATCTTATCGTCAAGCGGTTCCTGGCTGTATTCTATCCCCCCGCAGAGTATAATACCGTGAAGGTGGAGACCGGGATAGGAACAGAGCTATTTGTCACTAATTCCAA
>JAEXXN010000313.1 GCA_023405875.1 Bacillota bacterium
TGGCAATTATTGGAGGAGGGCCTGCAGGCCGGTCCGCCGGATTGTATGCTTCAAGGTCAAAGATGAGCGCAATAATAGTCGAGAAGGCAAAATGGGGTGGACAGGCGGGGACGACGGAAGAGCTGGAGAACTATCCGGGCTCTATAGAAATGCCTACAGGACCAAAGCTGGTGGAAAGGATGAAAAGCCAGGCGGAGGCCTTTGGCACAGAGCTTGTAAAGGATGACGTCACAGGCTTTGATATAGCTGATAAGGTTAAAAAAATAATATTGGGAAGCGGTAAGGAAATAAGTGCGAAAACAATAATAATCGCATCCGGAGCACAGCCCATTGTATTAGGAGTACCAGGGGAAATGGAGCTCAGAGGCAAGGGCGTGTCCTATTGTGCAACCTGTGATGCCGATTTCTTCACAGAGCTTGAGGTAGTGGTTGTCGGCGGCGGAGATGCAGCGGTTGAAGAGGCTATATACCTCACGAAGTTTGCTGAAAAGGTCACAATAGTACATAGGAGAGATGAATTCAGGGCTGCAAAGTCCATAGTGGAAAAAGCAATGGCAAATGAGAAGATCACAGTTGTGTGGGATTCAGTGGTTGATGAGATCTACGGGGACGGAATTGTTGAAGGCGTCAAGATAAAGAATGTGAAGACAGGGGAAATTATCGACTACAGGACTGATGGAGTATTTATGTTTGTAGGTACTAAGCCGATATCGGAATTTGCAAAGGGCGTTGTTGATATGGATGCAAAGGGCTATATCATAGCCGATGAGGAAATGCAGACATCTGCGGCTGGAATATTCGCGGCCGGGGATGTAAGGGTCAAATCACTGAGACAGGTCATAACAGCAGCTGCTGATGGCGCAATAGCCGCAGTAAATGCGGAAAAATATATAGAAAAGAATTTTGGACATTAATTTTTATCAGACATGAGGTACGAGCTGCGAAACGATATTTTAGAAGGAGGTGAAAAAATGATAGAGCTGAACAAGGACAATTTTGATGCCGAAGTGCTTCAGGCAGAAGGTCCGGTACTGGTAGATTTCTGGGGGGAAAAATGCGAACCCTGCAAGGCTTTGATGCCTGATGTTCACGCATTGGCTGAAAAGTATGAGGGTAAAGTGAAAATGTGCGCACTGAACACCACTGCAAACAGAAGGCTTGCAATAGGCCAGAGGGTAATGGGGCTTCCGACTTTCATAGTTTACAAGAACGGTGAAAAGGCAAAGGAAATCAGCGGTGCTGAAAATTGCACTCCTGAAACAGTTGAAAGCCTTATTAAAGAGTTTATTTAGCGGTAAGAATGAAAAAAATTTACTCATATTTAGGGAGGTGAACGTTTTGCGTTTGGAATTGGGTAAAATATTCATAAATGATGTTCAATTCGGTGATGCTACCAGGGTAGAAAATGGCACGCTTTATGTCAATAAAGCAGAGCTTCTGGAAGCGGTAGGCGGAGATCCAAGACTCACAAGTATTGAAATTGATATAGCAAAACCGGGTGAAGAAACCAGGATCATGCCTGTTAAGGACGTAATCGAGCCCAGGGTTAAGGTTGAGGGGCCCGGAGGAATATTCCCCGGAATGATCAGCAAGGTTGATGTAGTCGGTTCAGGCAAAACAAACGTTTTAAAAGGTGCAGCGGTTGTTACTGCCGGCAAGATCGTCGGATTCCAGGAAGGCATCATAGACATGAGCGGTCCCGGAGCAGCTTATACACCATTCTCAAAGACACAGAACATAGTAATTGTCTGCACACCGGTGGATAAGCTCCTTCAGTATGAGCATGAGCAGGCAGTGAGAATGGTTGGCTACAAAGCTGCGGCTTATCTTGGCGAAGCAGGCAGAAATGTAACGCCTGATGAAGTAAGGGTATACGAAACTCCAACACTTGCGGAAGGCATGAAGCAGTTCCCGGACCTTCCAAGAGTAGGCTATGTTTACATGCTCCAGACACAGGGACTTCTTCATGACACATATGTATACGGTGTTGACGCGAAGAAGATCGTTCCCACACTTATATATCCCACAGAAGTCATGGACGGAGCTATAACAAGCGGAAACTGCGTATCGGCATGTGATAAGAACCCGACATACAATCATTTGAACAATCCTATTATAGAGGACCTTTATGAAAGGCACGGCAAGGACTACAACTTTGTAGGCGTTATAATCACAAACGAAAACGTATATCTTGCCGACAAGGAAAGATCCTCCAACTGGACGGCAAAGCTTGCTGAATTCCTGAACCTTGATGCAGTGATAGTATCTGAGGAAGGCTTCGGAAATCCGGATACCGACCTTATGATGAACTGCAAGAAGATATCTGCAAAAGGCATCAAAACCGTGCTTGTAACTGATGAATATGCGGGACGCGATGGGGCTTCACAGTCACTGGCGGATGCTGATAAATCAGCCGATGCAGTGGTGACCGGCGGAAATGCAAATGAAGTTATCGAATTACCGGCAATGAAGAAGGTAATCGGATACCTTGAACCTGCAGATACAATAGCAGGCGGCTTCTCCGGAAGTCTCAGGCCTGATGGAAGCATAATCGCGGAGCTTCAGGTAATAACCGGAGCAACAAGCGAAATAGGCTTCAACAAACTGAGTGCAACAATGTATTAATAGAATCCCCAGGCAATAGGATTAAGGCGTGCTTCGAAGCTTCGCAGAACTCATAGCCGATAGCCCACCTTAAGAGACAGACCCAATATATCATTTTGAAAGGATGAATAATATGTTACAGGATAAAAAGGTTATCATCATTGGTGACAGAGATGGTATTCCCGCTCCTGCAATAGAAGAGTGCGTAAAGACAATAGGCGCTGAAGTTGTGTTTGCATCTACAGAATGCTTCGTCTGAACGGCTGCAGGAGCAATGGACCTCGAAAACCAGAAGAGGGTTTTGGATTTATCGGAAAAATACGGCAAGGAAAATATGGCTGTAATTCTTGGTACTTCTGAAGCAGAATCTGCAGGGCTTACTGCTGAAACAGTTACAGCAGGCGACCCGACTTACGCAGGTCCGTTGGCAGGAGTCTCGTTGGGACTCAGAGTATATCACATATTTGAATTGAAAGACCAGGTCGATCCCGGTGTATATGATGACCAGTGCGGTATGATGGAAATGGTTCTTGATGTTGATGCTATCAACAATGAAGTTAAATCAATAAGAGACCAGTACTGCCAGTTTAAAGATTGATAATACGGAAGTGAAGTTTAATATATAACCAGATCTAGAGAGGAGGGAAACTTCTAAATGATTAGAGTTGTACACTATATTAATCAATTCTATGGTGGTATTGGCGGCGAAGAAAAAGCTGATGTCAAGCCGGAAATAAGAGAAGGTGTTGTTGGTCCCGGTATGGCATTTAAGGCAGCATTGGGAAGCGATGCTGAAATAGTTGCCACTGTAATATGCGGTGATTCATATTTTAATGAAAATCTTGAGGAAGCTTCTGCAGCGGTATTGGATATGATCAAGAAGTATGAGCCTGATCTGTTCATAGCCGGCCCGGCTTTTAACGCGGGAAGATATGGAGTAGCCTGCGGTTCAATCTGCAAAGCAGTTAAGGACGGCTTGAACATTCCGGTAATCACAGGTATGTATGTGGAAAACCCGGGAGTAGATATGTTCAAGAAGGATATCCATATCGTTGAAACAGCTAATGCTGCAACAGGCATGAGACAGGCGATCCCTGCAATTGCAAAGCTGGCTGTTAAGCTTGCAAAGAAGGAGCTTGTCGGTACACCTGCTGAAGAAGGCTATATCCCGAGAGGGGTAAGAAAGAACGTATTCAAAGCAGAGAGAGGCTCCAAGAGAGCTGTTAATATGCTCGTAGCAAAACTTAAGGGTGAGAAGTTTGAAACCGAATACCCCATGCCTGACTTTGACAGAGTTGCTCCAAACCAGCCGGTCAAAGACATGAAGCATGCAAAGATAGCTTTGGTAACCTCCGGAGGTATAGTACCAAAGGGCAATCCTGACAGGATAGAAGCCTCAAGTGCTTCCAAATATGGGAAGTACGATATAGCAGGTGTTACGGACCTTACGGCTGATACTTATGAAACAGCTCACGGCGGCTATGATCCGACATATGCCAATACTGATGCCGACAGGGTACTTCCTGTTGATGTATTGAGAGACCTTGAAAAAGAAGGCGTAATCGGAGAGCTTTACAGATACTTCTATACAACGACAGGTAACGGAACCTCAGTTGCCAATTCAAAGAAATTTGCAGCTGAACTTGCGCAGGAACTGGTAAAGGACGGAGTACAGGCGGTTGTACTCACCTCGACCTGAGGAACTTGTACGCGTTGCGGTGCAACGATGGTTAAAGAAATAGAAAGAGCTGGGATTCCTGTAGTACACATTTGTACAGTTGTTCCGATTTCCCTGACAGTTGGTGCAAACAGGATAGTTCCTGCTATTGCAATACCACATCCTCTTGGGAATCCGGCACTCAGCATGGAAGATGAAAAGATCCTCAGAAGAGAAATAGTGCTTAAAGCACTTGAGGCTCTTGAAACTGAAGTACACGGACAGACAGTTTTTGATAAATAGCTCGGGAGGGTGGTGGAAACCACCCTCTAATGATATACCTGCATTTGCTGAAAAATTAAATGTGTCCATATGTATGTAAAATGTTTTTCGCGAAATATATAAATGAAATATTTTGGAGGTGTAAATATCTATGACTGCACCAATAGTAAAGGGAGCGGCTTATATACTGGTCCATACGCCGGATATGATCATGCACTACGGAACTACCTGCGCACTTGAACATGAAGCCAACCCAAGCTCTGAATTCCTGAAAAAACTCCCCGAGCATGTAAGAAGCTACGAGGAAACTGTAAAATATGCCCCTAACCAGGCTTATATAGGAAACATACTTCCCGACGCACTTAATGACATTCCGAAGCCATGGTACAAGAACCCTATAGAGGATGCCAAGGCAGAAGGTAAAATGGGTGAGATAATTGAACAGGATGAGCTTTATGCTGCTATAAAAATCAGTGACGCCTTTGACCTTGTTTCCCTTGAAAAGGAATTCATGGAAGCAATGAAGGCAAAGCTTGCGGCAAAGCCCATGTATACAGAAGCTGAGCTGGCAAAGCTAAAGGACGGCATCGAGCAGGCTGAACTGGAGAACAGAGTAAAAGAAGGCGCAGAGCCTTTATACAAGGGAAGTAAGCTTGTCGGCTGCGTAAAAGCCGCTCATGGCAAGGATAAGAACCTTACTGCCCATATTATGCTGGAGAACCTGGTAGTAAAGGCTTCCGGAGTAATGGCCCTGAAAAATCTTATATACAGAAATAATATACAGCCCGGTTCTATTGAGTATGTAATCGAGTGCTCTGAGGAAGCCTGCGGAGATATGAACCAGAGAGGCGGCGGCAATTTTGCAAAGGCCATAGCCGAGATCGCAGGTGCTGCCGGCGCCACAGGCTCAGACCTGAGAGGCTTCTGTGCCGCACCTACCCATGCTCTTATCAATGCCGCTGCATTGGTAAAATCAGGGGTTTACAAAAGTGTGGCAATAGTTGCCGGCGGCGCAACAGCAAAGTTGGGCATGAATGCAAGAGACCATGTCGCCAAAGGACTGCCTGTGCTTGAGGATTGCCTGGGAGGCTTCGCAGTACTTGTTGCAGAGAATGATGGAGTTAACCCGGTACTCAGAACCGACATAGTCGGAAGACATACCGTAGGTACCGGCTCATCACCCCAGGCGGTTATGGAATCATTGATAACAAAGCCCCTGGACAATATAGGCTTGAAGATAACCGATATAGACAAGTATTCTGTAGAAATGCAGAATCCTGAGATAACAGAACCGGCAGGTGCCGGAGACGTTCCCCTTGCCAATCTGAAAATGATAGCGGCTCTGGGAGCAAAAAGAGGCGATATTGACAGAACGGCAATGCCAGGCTTCATAAAGGATCACGGGATGCCCGGCTTTGCACCTACCCAGGGGCATATTCCTTCAGGAGTCCCCTTTGTAGGCGCTGCAAGGGAAATGATGCTGGCAGGCAGTATTGAAAAAGCAATGATAGTGGGAAAAGGAAGCTTGTTCCTCGGAAGGATGACCAATCAGTTTGACGGCGTATCCATTGTCATAGAGAAGAACACAGGCAGGGAAGAAGCTGCGGGAACGGTATCCAAGGAAGAAGTCAAGGGAATGGTGGCAGAAGCAATGAAAGATTTCGCATCCTTCTTACTCGAAAGAAAGTAGGGGTGATATTAATGTCTGAAAATCAAGTCAAGTCAATGATCGGTGAAGTATTCAACGAGATTGCTGATGCTATAATGACCGGAGAATTCGGGAAAAAGGTCAGAGTAGGTCTGACGACCATGGGAAGCGAGCACGGAACAGGGGAGCTGGTAAAGGGAGCCGAATTGGCTGCAAAAAAATACGGCGATTTCGAGATAGTGCTTGTAGGCCCAAGGGTTGATACAAATCTCAGAATAGTTGAAGTAAGCGACGAAGAGGAAATGCACAAGAAAATGGATGAGCTTCTTGACAGCGGAGAGCTGGATGCTGCCGTAACCATGCATTATAACTTCCCTATAGGAGTATCCACAGTCGGAAGAGTGATCACCCCCGGCTTCGGTAAAGAGCTTATACTTGCAACTACCACCGGTACCTCATCAACCCACAGGGTTGAAGGCATGGTAAAAAACGCACTGTATGGAATAATTACAGCAAAGTCATTGGGAATAAAGAATCCGACAGTAGGGATACTTAATGTGGACGGTGCAAGACAGGTTGAGCGGGCGCTAAAAGAACTGAAAACCAACGGTTATGACATCAGCTTCTCTGAATCGGTAAGGGCTGACGGCGGTGTGGTAATGAGAGGCAACGATTTATTGGCTGCCGCTTCCGATATAATGGTAATGGATACACTTACCGGAAATATCATGATGAAGATGTTCTCCTCTTATACAACAGGAGGCAGCTATGAGTCCCTGGGCTATGGTTATGGACCCGGTGTAGGCGAAAATTACAGCAGGATCATATGCATATTATCAAGGGCATCCGGTGCGCCGGTAGTATGCGAGGCATTGAGATACGCCGCAAGCTGTGCAAAAGGCAGACTCACTGAAATTGCAAAGGAAGAGTTCGACAAGGCAAGAAAAGCCGGACTGGATGCTATTCTGGGAGAGCTGACCGCAGAAAGCAAGAAGGCAGCTCCGAAAGCTGAAATAAAGCAGCTTGAAAAGAAACCGGTGACAAAATCCGTAGCGGGAATAGACATACTTGAGCTGGAAAATGCCGTAGCAGCTCTGGCTGAAGAGGGAATATACTCAGAGAGCGGAATGGGTTGTACAGGTCCTATAATACTTGTTTCCGACGGTGATTATACAAAGGCTGTTGAAGTACTTCTTGTAAAGAAGTATATAACAGAAAGGCCGTTGGATTGTAACTGCTAAATAGAAAATAATATTGTGCCAGGCACGACACGGAGATACTTATTGCCCAACCTTACAGTAATAAGTATACAAGTGTCGTGCCTGGCATTGTAGTATACCCTTCAGTATAGATATACATAGTCCTCCACCGGCTCCGCAGGTGTAATTTTTGTTACAGTAAGCTGCGGATCGTCATATTTCGTTCCATCTTCATATTCATATTGCCCTATAAAAAGGGTGCCTTCAACCGTTACCCATGACTCAGCCTTGAGCTCGGAAGCCTTGTCATATTTGCAGAGCAGGCCGACAGGCGCTAAATCTGCAGCGCAGCACGACATCATCAAACGGGCGGGTACAAATTCATTCTCCTTGAGTATTTCAGGGTCTTTGAAAATGAATCCCGTCACCGCTACTGTATACCCTTGATATTTTTCCATATTCAGGTATATCTCCTGAAGCCACCCGCTGAAATCCTCATTTGACACTGTGATTTTTTTATTCACCGTATCCAAACCGGACAGGTCAGCTAAATATCCATATTCAGGCACATCGGCTTGTATGTCCGGGACTGTACTATCCGGAGGATCTGCCGGTGTTGGAGCTTCTGCCGGTATATCGCTTTCTGCAATGCCGGAAGGCTCCGGTCCAGGAGCAGCGGTATCTTCTGCAGGCTTCGCAGGAGGTGTGCTGTCAGAGGCATTATAGTCGGATCCGCCTGGAGGAGCCTGCTTTTCAGGCGTACTGTAAGGCCTTTGCCCCGACTGCCTGGCAAGGGTATTCCCTCCGATATAATTGCTGGAAAGGTCGGAGGTGCTCAGGGGGGTATGAGGAAGCAATAATAATAAAATGGGGATCACCAGCACAAAACAGTGGGCAGAGCGTATTCTGTGCTGCGGGCGGAACAACCTGAAAAGTCCCGCCAAAGCCCATATCCCGGTGACGATTGCTGAAAAATAAAGATACGGCTCCATCCTGGGTGTGACATAGGAAAGATATTTTCCGCTGCTTACCAAAAGGAAAATCAACCCTGAAAAGGCGGAATAGCACAGGCATTCTAAGAAAACCTGAGGATTGAACGCTTTTGCTTGCATATTTACATCCCTCCCAAAC
>JAEXXN010000379.1 GCA_023405875.1 Bacillota bacterium
TCGTTGGGCACTATATTCTTTATAAGTGATATTATAAGGTTTGAGCCTATAAGAACCGCAGCCGCAGCAACCCCCATACCGACGCCGTTAAATACGGCAGTTGTAACAGCGAGGGTCGGACAGGTTCCGAGGACCAACCTGAATGTAGGATTCTCTTTTAAAAGTCCGTTACTGAAATCCTTCCAAAGATTCATTATTTTTCACCTCCAAAATATTTCGCGAAAATCATTTTATATTATAATTCAATTTTCGCGTAAATGTTTTCCTTGGCTTCATAGAATTCGCGCTATACCTGGTAGTTTGTAACGCTTCAATTATATAGTTTTATTCAAAGGGTTACAAAGCTGCTTCCTTGATTTTGTGGTCTGCATACCAAAAATAACATGCTCTACAGACCACTTATGGAATACCTTAAAGCGCGTTCTATATATTCTATTTGCCTGATAATTCCTTTGCCGCTTCAAGGGCCTGGTTGACTCCTTCCGCAACTGCCCTTGATGTAATTGTCGCACCTGCTAACGCGGCAATTTCATTATCCTTTGGAGTGCCGCTCTTTATAATCTTGATTGGATTGCTCCAGCCCTTACCCTTGAACTGATCCTGGAACTTAGGAGCTTCTGCATTTTTCCCAAGTCCGGGAGTCTCATTGTTATTTCCGACTTTGATTCCCTGTATGCTGCCGTCCATAGTAACGCCAACCACTACCTCAATAGCTCCGGCATAACCCTTGGGAGCTGTCTTTACAGCATAACCTACAACACTGCCTCCGGCCTTTGCCGTATATATTTCTGTCAGGAAGCTGTATCTTTCATTGGATTTCATAGCGGAAAAAGTGCTGTCATCCAGCCGCTCAAAGGAATCTGCACCGGGAAGTACCGTTTTCCTTGCTTCATCGCTGGCAATTAGTAGCTGTCCCTGTATCCTTTCATAGGTTACCGCGTTAACATAGCCCAGAGCTGAAGCAGCAACAGCACAAACCAGCAGCAGGATACCGGCCAATCTGATATAATCACGCACTTTTTTTCACCTCCCCGAATTTCCTGGGCATTGTATACTTGTCGATAAGAGGGGTAGCCAGGTTCATAAGAAGTATTGAATAGGAAACACCCTCAGGATATCCGCCGAAGAATCTTATGACCGAGGTCAATAAGCCGCAGCCTGCCGCGAAGATTATCTGTCCTTTTACCGACATAGGGGATGTTGAATAATCAGTAGCCATAAATATCGCACCAAGGAAAAGTCCGCCGGCAAATATATGATAAATCATTATATCAGGAGCAAACCCGCCAAAAAGGAATGAAAGCACTGCCACTGTCCCGATATAAACAACAGGTATTCTGTAGCTTATTACACCCCTGTACAGGAGATACCCAAAGCCTATCAAAAGCGCAAGTACAGAGGTTTCACCAATACAGCCTCCTACATTGCCTATAATAAGGCTCCATATATCAGGTAAAGCCTGTCCCGCAGCCTCGGCGCCCTCTTTTGCCAGGGCCAGAGGCGTTGCTGTAGAAACAGCATCCGGACCTGGGGCGACCCAGCTTGTCATTCTCACCGGCCATGAAGCAAGAAGCATCGCCCTCGCTGCCAGGGCAGGATTGATGAAGTTGAAGCCCAGGCCTCCGAAGCACTGCTTTGCCACTGCTATTGCAAATATCGAACCGACCGCAGCTATCCAGAGGGGAAGGGTTGCAGGTACGTTGAAAGCTATTAATATTCCTGTAACCACAGCACTCAGATCATTCACAGTAACCGGTTTGCCAAGGATCTTCTGCATAACCGCTTCTGTAGCAACTGCAAATACGACTGCTGTAATAGTCAGCGTAAGCGCTCCGAAGCCGAAATAAAACACACCGGCGAAAAGTGCGGGCATAAGTGCAATTATCACATCAAGCATTATCCTCCAGGTAGTTTCCCCAGACCTGATATGCGGTGATGACGAAACCAAGAATCTAGTATTTTCCAATTTTATTCCTCCCATCACTTATATGTTTTGCAATAAACATTTTAAATTAAAATTCAAATATTGCAAAACATATACCTTGATTTCATAGGTTGCCTCATTCTTTCGTGCCCTTCTTTAATGCAACCTATATGGATTGGGCCTTTTTACGCCTGGCCAGAATTTCACGCTTTGACACCCTTATTGAATCAACAAGCGGTCTTTTGGCAGGACAGACAAAAGAACACGATCCGCATTCTATACAATCCATGGCATTCAGAGCTTCAGCCTGTTCATGCCTGTTGGCCAGGGAGCACATGCTGATATTTACAGGCATTAGATTTATTGGACAGACGGTCACACATTTTCCGCATCTTATACAGTTTGAAGGCTCAGGGAGTCTTGCTTCTGCTTCGGAAAGCACCAGAATCCCGGAGGTTCCCTTAATAACAGGTATATCCAGGGAAAATTGGGCAATACCCATCATCGGTCCGCCGGCAATTATCTTTCCGGTTTTTCCCTTAAGTCCGCCGCACTGTTCAATTACTTCTCTGAAAGATGTTCCTATTTTAACTATAAGGTTTTTGGGGCTATTAACCCCTTCACCAGTTATAGTAACTATCCTCTCAATCAAAGGCATACCCGTCCTTACGGCTTTTGCCACTGCAGCAGCTGTCCCGACATTGTTCACTACCACTCCTACGTCAGCCGGCAGGCCTCCTGACGGAACCTCCCTTTTTGTGCACGCATAAATAAGCTGTTTTTCCGCACCCTGCGGGTACTTGGTCTTTAATGCCACTACCTCAATACCTTCAATTCCTTTGGCAGCCCGGCAAACCTTTTCTATAGCATCGGGCTTGTTGTTTTCAATACCGATATAGCCTTTCTGCACTCCCAGTGCCTTCATCAGTGCCTGAAGTCCGAAAACCACATCCTCCGGGTATTCCAGCATCAGCCTGTGGTCAGAAGTCAGGTACGGCTCACATTCAGCGCCATTCAGTATAACAGCATCAACTTTTTTGTCCGGGGCCGGAGCCAGCTTTACGTGAGTGGGAAAGGCCGCTCCTCCCATGCCGACTATACCGGCATCCTTGATTATGCTCTTCACATCCTCAGATGAAAGACGGGATAAATCCCCTTTAGGGGCAATTTCAGGTGAAACGGTATTTTGCATATCTGATTCGATAACTACACAATTAACTGCCATTCCGCCGGAATAGAGCCTTGGTTCAACAGCCGCAACCCTTCCCGATACGCTTGAATGTACCGGAGAAGATACAAAGCCTTTTGCCTCTCCTATTTTCTGCCCTACCCTTACCTCATCACCAACCTGTACAATAGGCTCGCAGATCGCGCCAATATGTTGCTGCATAGGGATGACAACAACCTTGGGCTCATTTGCCTTTTCAATCTCCAAGCTTTCAGTAGCTTTTTTGCTGTGCGGTGGATGAATTCCGCCCTTGAACGTCAATGTCCTTATATCCAATTTGCTCACCCCTTACTTTAATCTGTTGTGCCGGCCGATTTCGGCTGCCGGAGCTGCAAGGCAAGCCTGTATCAGCCGGCACAACGGGTTAATTTGTAGAAAAATGCGCAGCATTCGGACGACCAATGGCCGCCCCTACAACGTCGATACAGCAATCCGTAGGGGCGCCCAGTGGGCGTCTATAATTACTGCACATCCTTCATATATTCTGCAAAGGCTTTAGCGCCAAGCATATAGCCCCTATTCGATTTATTCGACGCTTGTATACAGAATCCTTTTACCCTTCTGCTATATATTTCGTATAAATATTTCCCTGATGCAGATTATAGCCCCGGCTGTATATATTATTATCAAATCTGACTATACTAGCAATGAGGTGAAAAGATTTTATGGTAATTGTTTACAACTGTTATGGAGGAACTCATTCC
>JAEXXN010000435.1 GCA_023405875.1 Bacillota bacterium
GTTCTGCGACCCAAGCCTTGTGCCATTTATTACTCCTATATTCTGTACAATGCCGTTCGGGACGCATGATACGATCTGATCCGAATCCAGATAAGCCTTGGAGCTTTTATTTTCCATAACCTCCAGATCGATCCGGGAAACTGCCACACTGCTGTTTTGTTTTGCCAGGTTTGCGCTGTTTGAGTTCTGTATCTGTTCAAGCTGGGCCTTCTTGGATTTTAATGAAATATCCAGCCGGTCAAGCTCTGTTTTTAACGAATCCCAGGTTTTCCTTATATTGCTTTCAATATCCGTCAGGGCTTTCTCCCTTTGGGCAAGTATATCCTTGTACTGGTCAAGGGTATTCAGCGAGACTGCCCCTTCATCATATAATGCCTGGTTGTGTCTCACATCCCGCTCTGCATTTTCTACTTCTTTTCTGGCCAGCTCCAGGGCCGTCTGCAGGATCTTCAGGTCTGCATTGGTTCCGCTGCCCAGCTCCTCCGTTTTTGTACTTATGTCTTTTTCCGTCTGGGCTATATCCGCCGCAAGGGCTCCGGTATCCTGCAGGATGTCCTTGAGCCCTGCCTGACCTGCCTCAAGCTGCTGCTGAAGCTTCCCCGTCGTCCCCCGGTATTCCGACATATCCAGTGTCACCAATACCTGCCCCAGTGATACACGATCCCCTTCCTTAACTTTAATATCCGATACTATAGCCGGAAAGTCAACACTTATATCATAAGCCTTATCATATTTTACCTCTCCCCAGAAAACCAGCCTTTCATCCTGCTCCGCTGTCTGAGAAACGGCTTCCCGGCTCCTGGCCCTGTCGGACACTATGGCATTGTAGCTTATTGTACCGGTCGCTATAAGTACAACCAGGAGGCAGCCTCCGATCACAAGCTTCTTTTTGTGCTTTAAAAACATCTCTTTCAATATATTACCCCCTCGTATTCAGCTATTCTATGCTCTTTAACGACTCAAGCATGTCTATGCTCTTCATTTTTTCAGCTACGATCCAGTTTATAATCAGTGCGAAAACTGCTGTTATAATTCCCGAAAGAACAACGGTACCAAAGGACACATGGCTGAGCAGATCCATCTGCTCGTTCAGGCCTCCTGCCACAATTTCAGCCAGTACCTTGCCTACCGGTATTCCAAAGATCAACCCCAATATGACAGAAAGGATATTTTCGGTAAGTACAAGGGAGCGGATCTCTTTCTGGTAAAAACCCAAAACCTTCAAGGTAGTAAGATCTCTTATCCTCTCAGAGAAATTCAATATACTGCTGTTATATAAAACAACAAATGCCAGGATTCCGCCCATTATGATCAGCATTATCCCCGCAGTATAAACAACCTTTGTGCTGGATTTGATATCGGCGATCTGACCGGTCCTGTCCACATACTCGTCCACATAATCTCCCTCCAGGAAGGCCCAATCCGGCTCATGGTTCCACTTTACAAGGACCGCGGTAGGCTTGAAGATTTCTCCGACAGCTTCATAGTAAGTGTCCGTCATATACATTCCCTGTCCGATAGCCAGGTACACGATCTGCTTTATGGGCACCCTTACATAGCCTTTGCCTGCCCTCTTCAGCTCTATTGTATCTCCTTCCTTGACCTTCAGAGTATGCGCAAGCTTTCTAGTCATTGCAATGCCGTCATCAGGCAGCAGCAGCGGGTTGCCGTCAACATCCTTAAGATGGATGAGAGGGCTTTCCTGCGGACAAACCGTTAATAATTTCATTTGCCTCTCTCCGTCAGGGCAAATGATTTCTACCGCAGCCTCTCTTATCTGCTGAACCGTTCCATCCAACTGTATATTGCGGATGAATCGGGAATCCGCCTTGCTGTCCAGGAGGATTTTCTGGTCGTAGGTATATGTAACATTGTAAGTCTGCAGGGCGATTCCATTGATCATACCGCTTATGGTAAATGCAGCTACGACCAGCCCTGTGCAGCCTGTAATTCCAAGTACGCTCATAATCAGGCGCATTTTGTTTCTTAATGTATTCCGTGCAATCAGCCTGCGGCTGAAGCGCATCTTGTCCCAAAGCCCAGTCAGGTATTCCAGGAAAATATGACTTCCTTCCTTGGGGGGCTTGATCCTGAGAAGTATTGAAGGAGAATCTCCCAGCAGCTTGAGGCTGGAGTAGAGGGAAACACCTCCGGTGCAAAGAAGGATCAAAATCAGACTGATAATAAAATTTGTATAATATATTGAAATTTTATAGTCGGCGAAATTCAGGTTGAGCGAGGGAATCAATATACTGCTGAAAATACGGGGACCTAAAAGGAGGCCCAGAAAGGCTCCCAGCAGTCCCGTATATACGCCATAGGAGGTATAATGCCACAAAATGCTTTTCTTGCTATATCCAAGAGCTTTTAAAACACCTATCTGGCCCCGCTGGTTTTCCACTATTCTCAGCATGGTGCTTTGAGTTATTAAGGCAGTCACAAGAAAAAACATCAGGGAAAATACCGAAGCAAGGACCTTGAACTGCTGGATATTGGCGTTAACGTTGCTGACGCTGTTGTGATCCTCCTTGGCGACAATCCCCAGAAGATTATCCCCGATCGCATTGCCAATCCCGGCCTTAACCTGTTTAATATCAGCACCGGGAGACAGCTTTACGGATATCTGGTTATATACCGTTCGTCCATATGCGCCCTTCAGCATATCTTCATTTATAATAATGAAGCCGTATTTCTTGTGATCCGGGAATGTACCTGTCGAGCCTTTTACAGAATAAATATGTTCACTGCTTAAGGCCAGGCCTCCGATGGAAAGCTTCATCCACTTATCATTTATTTTTATTGA
Organism: Bacillota bacterium; assembly: GCA_023405875.1. Taxonomy (GTDB): domain Bacteria; phylum Bacillota; class Clostridia; order Lutisporales; family Lutisporaceae; genus BRH-c25. The sequence continues at coordinate 2,804 of JAEXXN010000435.1, forward strand.
AATATCATCGCCTACCTCCAGCCCATGCCCTCTTGCAAAGACTTCATCCAGTATTGCCCCGCTGCGGCTTGAAAAGCTTCCTTCCAGGAGCATTGGCCGGTCCAGTGTGCTTTGTCTGGAAACAGTATATATACGCAGCGTAGGACTGCCCTTCAGATCAGATAAGGCATCCGCTACAAAACGCTTTTCTATCCTTTCCACGCCTTTGAGCCTTGAAATGCTCCACAGCTCCTTTTCTGCAGGCTCTACTGCATTCACCCATAAATCTGATATATTGGTGGCGGCATACATCCTGCCGGAATGCTCCTCCACCGTTTTCCAGAGACAGTCGATGCCGGTGACGATGCTTACTGCAAGGGTAGCCATTATCAGTATAGAAATAAACTGGGCTTTGGATTTTTGTATATCTCTGAGGGATTTCATGAACAATGAGCGCATCACCATATTATTTCCTCTGCTGCCTTCGGACTGTCATTGTATTTTATCTCAAGTATTTTACCATCCTTCATATGTATGACGGCATCTGCCATCTCAGCAATCAGTACATTATGGGTAACGACGATCACCGTTTTCCCCATATCGCAGGCTGCATCCCGTATCAGCTTGAGGACCATGCGTCCGGTTGCCGAATCAAGGGCTCCCGTAGGCTCATCACATAATACTATCTGCGGATTTTTCGCCAGGGCCCTTGCAATGGATACCCTTTGCTGTTCTCCACCGGATATCTGGCTTGGGAAGTTATCCATCCTGTTTTGGAGTCCTACTTTGCTCAGCATTTCCTTTGCATCCAGCGGCTCCCTGCATATTTCCTCAGCAAGCAGCACATTTTCCAGCACCGTCAAATTGGGCACCAGATTATAAAACTGAAAAACAAAACCGATCTTGTTCCTCCTGTAGGTTGTAAGCTCAAATTCGGACATTTGGGAAATTTCCTGTTCATCCACAATGATCCGGCCCCCTGTAGGTGAATCCATACCCCCCAGAAGATTGAGCACTGTTGTTTTACCGGCGCCGCTTTGTCCCAATACTACATTGACCGTTCCTTTTTCTATCCCGAAGCTGATACCGTCAACCGCTCTGATGATGTTGCCGCCAACATGGTATTCCCTCTCCACATTCTCAAAAGTAATAAAACTCATTGCTTTTCTCCTTTTATTGAAGCATAGACAATTCCAGTGTATAGCGTGAATTCAATGAAATATTTATTCGAAATACGGATTATATATGTAAAAGGTTTTTGCGAAATATATATCCCAGTGGGTCAAGTCAACCTGTTGTACTGGTTGATAACAAGTTAGCTCAATTAATAATTATATTTGAAATAAATTATTTGGTAAGAGGAAATTTATTAAAAAATATTAAGGACACAGGCTTAAACAAAATAAGGCATTTTTATAAAGAAAAGATAAGAGCGGGTAAGTTTGCCCACTAGCCTGCCCTTTGACATACAAACCTCTATGTCACTTTTACTGTTGACGTGCATCTTCATACGGTATATCGACAAATATATCATATTCATCGATTCCGCTTATATTGTAGCTATATTCGCCAAAATCGGTAAATAGTCTGCCTGTTGAATCATTTTCTGTTTGGAATACTAAGCATATCCGGTTATTTGCGTTTCCGATGGAAGTAGGGTAGATCCTGCTGCCGGCAGGAAGGGCCGCATCGGTATAGACATTGTCCTTCAGCATTTGTACGGGGATTTCTATTTTGGTGTTAAGATATTTCCTTTCATTTACGCTGCTGTGTACAGTGAAAAATCCGTCACCTGAATACTCAATACTGAAATCATCCTTCAATACGCAAACATTCGAGATTACCCAGGTTCCAAACACATTCCGGATGCCCCGGAGCGTTATTGACTGCGTTGTCAAGGATGCGGTCTCATAACCGGCCCCGGTTTTAAGGACAGCTTTGTTGCCATTAACTCCATATACATATGTATTATACCTGATATCGCTGCTACCTTCCCCGGATACGAGTACTCCCACATTCCCATTTTCTTTTCTGATTACATATGCTTTCATCTTATAAGCTGTTATATCCATCGCATTATTTTCCGTACCATCGACGACCAGTGTTGTGCATTCATTTCCGTCTGCATTTGTAATATCTTTGATGTAAATACTTATCTTGACCCCATCATCCTTAACTTCAAGCAAGTAAGCGGTATTTTTTGCGATCTCATAGACTCCCGGCTTTGAGAAATCAATATCAGAGGTTTTCAAAGGGGCCGTATCTTCCCCACTGCTTGCTGCCGATGGTTTAAAAGGCGCAGAACTATCAAGTGCCGGCGCATCGGAATGCGCCTCTTTATCTGAACAACCGGTAAGGCTATTCAATATAATCAACAAAGCCAGAATAATAACTTTTTTCATGAGCTTCCTCCCGTCAGCAAAATAATCTATTGATGTGCATGGAAGAGTAACCTGTAACATATCCAGAATATACCACGTTGTATTTTACAATGCAAGCTGAGGACTCTCAAAAAACAAAACAGAGTACTGTCTCCCAAAATTACTAAGAGACAGTACCCTGTTTTATTCCTCATATTTTAAACTTTCAAAAGCTTTTTCAAAGCGGTTTATTACCTGTTCAATTTCGTCGCAGTATTCGAGAATATGATATATCAGCCTTAAATCTTTTTATCAGTTCAGAATGGTCTTGATACTCCCTGAAAAAGGCTTGAACGCCACTTCATAGACATAATCGTAGTCAACGTCCCTGTAAACACGGTCCGTTCTGTCCCATCCTCCTGAAGGCACCATATAATCATAACGGCTCCCGCTATTGTAAAAGACTTCTTTAATTATTTCATCCTGCCCATTGACATATATTTCGATTTTCGCCGAACAATCCGAATAAAGAGGATATCCCGTATAATCATTTTCTATGGTCCTGTCCCAATGATGTCCGAGGAAGAAGGCTTCAATATCATAATAATAACGCGGCAGCGGATCAGGATGGAATTTCTTATGCACGACCTTCCCTCCTTCGACTGTTACACTGTTGCTGCTGCCGAAGATATAGGCAATATCATTGATATCGGTCAGCTTCAGAACATACTTTGTTGTTGACTGTCCGTCCAGCTTAACATTATCATATACATCAAAGGTTCTGTTCCGGATGAAAAAATTGTAAAGCTGCAAATTTATCTTTTTAACAAAGCCATATTCAGGAGAACCGATATCCTCTGCAAAGCTGTCAATCAATTCGTACTGCCCGGTTTTTTCATTTTTCTTATACATGTCACTTCCCATTTTAACGGTCTCGGATTTTTCCTGCCGGTCAAGATCGCTTCCGTTTGTTATGTCTGTTGCTACCGCTTTATCATTTATGACATGATAATTCGAGTATTTCAACTCCTCAGACATATCGAACTGTCCTTCTGCTTTAAAAGCATAATGCATACGGTTTCCACCGAGCTTATCCTTAAAGTCGGCATTCAGGCTATACTTCATTTCCTGCTTGTTCTGATATACCTTGTTTTTCAGCGCTGCAAGCAGTGTAGGGTAATCCGTACCCGTATTATCCGTCCAGGACAGAGTGCTTTTCTCTGCATCAAACTGATAAGCAGTATCGGTTGCATCTGCCACAAAATCAACCGGCAGATACAGTGTGGAGTCCACAAGCTTTGGTGAGACTGAATATTCCACCCTGTTTTGAACATATTCCCCCGGGTTGTCAAAAGGTATATCATTGACTGATTTCTTTACAAATACATACGCTTCCTTGCTGTCAGGCTTCGCCCAGGACTCAATATAATATGTGGGCGTCACCGGCATGACCGTCGCGAAAAACAAGCCTCTTGCGGCATCATATTGATAATCTCCGTTAAAATATTTCATGAAATCCGCCGGTACAAGTATACTGCCGTTTTCTCCTTTGACAGCAGCCATATTGATCCTGTCTCCGTTCAAGGTTACTGTCAACCCGCCGGCAGCCGGGTTGCCGTTGGCCGTAGCACCGCTGTTCATGTATCCGATCAGCCGGTCTATTACTACCGCCGACTGCTCCATTGTAGCAAATTCTCCTGGAGAAAAGCTCAGATTATCGGTACCGTACATGAGCTGTCTCTCTATAGCTTGATTTACATATCCTTTTGCCCAATCCGATATCTTGTAAAAGTCTTTATAACCACGGATGCGGTCATATCCTTCATTCCCCTGCGCAATTCCGTTCTCTGTCCCATTATTCTCTGTAGCCCGCACGATAATTGCAGCCATCTGCTCACGGGAGCATGACTGTCCCATTCCGAACAGATCCTGTGATATCCCCTTTATGAGTCCGGCACGATATGCCGCTTCTATATATGGGAAAGCCCAGCTTCCGGTTGGAACGTCTTTAAAGGTCGCAACCGAAGGAGTATCGGATATATCAAGACCGAATGCCCTCACCAGCATAGTTACGATCCTTTCCCTGGTCACTGTTTGTTTGGGATAATAATTCCCCTGTAGATCGCCTTTGATGATATTGCGTTCAAAAAGGGAAACGATTGCCTGCTTTGCATAATCCGAGCTGTCCGCAATGTCATTTATCCCATTCGCATAAGCGGATTGCGGCAATAACATCGCACAAATCAATAAAAAACCGGTCATTCTCTTCAGAACATTATTTATATTGATCTTCAACCTGTACATAGGACTCTCTCCTCTTATATGTTGACATAATTCTATCCATGCTCAAGTCTAGCATGGCAAATAATACGCAACAAGCATCAGATAATGGAAAGATCCCATATTATAAGCATATCATCCGGTTATGTCCGCAAGCTTCATGCTAAATAGATATTTTCATTGCAGCGTTCACTTTTGACATTGTGTCCGCACCGATTGCATTTGCTCGTTCTGTCCCGCTTACTATTATAGCTTTGACTTCACTTTTACGATTTTCATAATATGCTCTTCTTTCACGAAATGGATCAAGCATATCGTTCAGTCTGCTATAAAGAACCTTTTTACAGGCGACACACCCAAGCTTCGCATTTCTGCACATTTCGCAAATATTATGATATTCTTCGCTGTTAAAGGCTTTATGATAGGAACAAACTGTACAAATATCAGGATTGCCTTTGTCCGAAACTGCAATTCTGTTTTTATCCGTTAAAGCGGATTTTATTTTGGCAATCACAGTGTCTTTATCATCCGACAAATAAATTGCGTTTCCCAAGCTTTTACCCATTTTACTGTTCCCGTCAACTCCAGGAAGCCGGGGAGTATCACTTAAAAGCTCCTGAGGAACTTTTATTGTTTCGCCATATAGATCATTGAACCTGCGAACAATTTTTCTTGCCAGTTCCATGTGAGGCAATTGATCCTCGCCAACCGGAACAAGATCAGCATTACAAAAAGTGATATCTGCGGCTTGACTGACAGGATACCCTAAAAATCCATAGGTCAGATCATCGTAGCCATATTGTTTCGCTTCGGTTTTGATTGTCGGATTGTGCCTTAAAGAATTCACAGAAATCAGCATGGAGTAAAAAACCGTAAGCTCAGCAATGGCAGAAACCTGTGATTGCTGCACAAAGGTAACTTTTTCGGGATCAAGCCCAACAGAAAGATTGTCGACAGCAACATCATAAATACTGGCATTGATAAGCTGCGGAGCAGTAAAATGTGTGGTTAATGCCTGCACATCCGCAAGAAGTATAAGGGTATCATATTCCTTCTGGAGTTTTACACGGCTTTGTAAGCTTCCGATAAAATGCCCTAAATGAAGTTTTCCGGTTGTTCTGTCACCGGTTAAAATACGTTTTTTCATAATAAAAAATCCTTTCATACTCTTTTATAACGAGGCGAAAGATGTTTCCTTCCTCGTGAAATCTTGTTATAAACAAAAAAACTTCTATCCCAAAAAGGACAGAAGTAACCTCTGTAAGCCACCTATTGAGCACGCACTATCATGCGCTCCCTGTATCACGGTCAGGGTTTTCCGTCAACGCCTACTAAGTGTTTCTTTTCGGGTTGCCCTCATAAGTCCATTCGTCAAAACTCGAAATACCGCACTCGCATCAACGGCGGCTTTCTGAAATTTCGCTGTAATGACTACTATTCTTAAT
>JAEXXN010000453.1 GCA_023405875.1 Bacillota bacterium
GATATGAAGAGAAAATGAAGGTATATGGCTTTGACAAGTTCTATAATAATGGAAGAGCAGAAAGCAGTGAGCCGGTTACAAAGGCTGAAGCTATAATGCTGGCTCTGGGCGCGACGTTCAATACCAACGATATTTCCGGATTTGCTGCAGAGAACAATGAATATGAAAATGCAACCTGGGTTGAATATGCAAAAGACTTTGAAATAACAAAGGAAGACATAAACCGTAGTAATTACGATGGCAAGGCAAAGTACATAGATGCTATCATATATTTTGAAAACTGTAAAATGAAATTTCTGAAGGAACAGCCTGTTAAAACTGCTGAAGTTGAGTTAAAGGATATTTCAAGCTATACTACAGAGCAGCAGGCGGCAATAAGGGATATGGCGGCAAATGGAATAATGCAGTTGTCTTCTGATAATTTAAAAGGCAATGAAAATATATTCAAAGGACAGCTCAATGAATTGGTTGTTAATTTTGTTGAAAAATATAATACCATTGCTCCGCAAGGAGAGGTGCTGAATACCGATCCTGCAAAAATGCCCTCAAACGCAGATTTGTATCCATATATTCTGGCGAGTGTGGACAAAAGTATATATGAAAAACCATTTATGCGGGGATATGATGCTGGAAAGATGTCACCAAAGGAGCTTTACTCAAATAAAAAGGGTTTCTACTCTCAAATTGAAACGCGCAGCGAAGATTTCTTCGACAGCATTTTAAACATAGATTATAAAACAATAACTGAGGAGAGCTTCAGAGAAAAAATAGGAAGGTATATGGTATTTGTTCCTAATGAATCTGTTATAAAAACTTATGTCAAATACGTAAAAGACAACGAGATAGTGATAGCAGGAAATTCTGAGCTGCAGTATCCAATAATATATAATGACGGTATATTACATAGAGCGAGATTAAGGTTAAAATTTGAAATCAAACATTCAAAGACAAAGGAAAATTTATTGTATTTGGATTTGTTTGACAGATTAAAAAAGACATATGGGCAAAATAATTATGACCTGTTGTCCGACTATTATTTATTAAATGCAATCGGAAGTGTCAATTTGTTTTTGGGCGAATATGAACTGTATAATACTTTATCAGATAAAGATAAATGTGGGATAATTAAAGAAATAAAGGAATAACATACACCCTAAGATACCAGGCACTTAAGGTGATGAAAATATCACTAAAGTTTAAATAAGTGGGGGATTAACTCCGCGGGTCAATTATATAAGTAATAAAAATAAATCCTGCAACGGCTGGTATATAAGCGTTGCAGGATTTATAATATTATGTTTAATTCAAGAAATTACGATAATTTTACGACAATTTTTGTTTTCCAAACATTTTAGTTGTTGCTTAAGATGAATTCGATATAAACGCCTTGCCCTTCGTGCTCTCTTATCATAACTTTCTTATTTGTTGTGCTTTGGCAGAATATATACTCGCTATTTGTTGCAAAAATCAGTCTAATTTTATCAGGGAACTTGATTGTATCAACGATATTACTCCAATCGGAATCCGGAAGAGACATTAAATGCCTCCTTTTTTCCAATTGAAGAAAATAATCTTTGGTTAAATTAAGCAACTCCCTCGTTTCCTCTGTCCAACAATTATCAGAAAGCGTCTTTTCTATGGCAGTTGACACGGGCCATCCTTCATAAAAAGCGGGCCTTTTTCCGTCGATGGCGCGTATTAAATCGTCGGGTTTTGACATTATGTCGTTAGCCCATTTGGTATATAGGGCTGATTCCATACTTAGCCGCGCAACAACCTCTCGGCATTCTCGGTAAGTCCCTTGAGCTAAAGTTTTCCCGCCGAAAAATACCCCCCAAAGCCCATTCGGTTGCTTATAAATCTTATAATCCATACCCTAACCTCCTCATAGTGGACTCCATAAGGATTTCATGTATTCCCATCGTGGTTTCAAATACTCAATAATCTTTTCTTCATCTTCTTTTTTTACTTTCACGACACAATACCTATAGTCACCAATACGTTGCAACATCCAGCATAGTTTCAATTCATCTGATTCAAACCGGTAGTTTGGGTCCGGATCTTGGTTCTCTTTATCTGCATCCAGCCAATCCCACCGAAACAAAAGGCTATAGTCCAAGTCAGCGTCGCCCCAGTCTTCTAAAAAGTCTTCAAAAGAGTCATAGCGTTGTCCGGCCTCGTCTCCCTTTGCCCTGGCATTTTGTTCTGCGCAATAGTATGGATGCTCGGCTTCCCATAAATGTTTTTCCATAATAAGACACTCTCCTTTTTCATTTATTCAAATTCCTGTAGTTTCGTGCTATCTTAATTTCGCCAACCTTATTTTTGTAAAGTCTATAACATTTGCCTGTTGCTTTTCCTGTTCTTTCAATGCTTCATCCAATTCCGCAAAAGCTACTTCGATTTTATCCGCAACGGTGCTGGTATCAGAAAGCATTAACCCATATATATCTAGAGTAGTAGTTGACTGGTCATGCCCGAGCGCCTCCTGAAGCTCACTCAGCGATACCTTCCCTTTTGACAAATATACAAAGGTGTGCCGAAACATATGTGGTGTAACCTTGAAATCAAACTTGCGCTTATATAAAATATTGTTAAAACTTGATGGCCGCAACGGCGTGCCAGCTTTCTTTACAAAAATAGTATCAGTGCTTAAATATATTGCTTTATTGTGCTCACTTTCTAGTTGCCTTTTCCATCCGGCAAGATAACTTTTTGCATGTTCTGTTAACGGCACATAATGATAGTCGTTATCCTTCGGAGTTCCATCCCCATATATGGTTAGGTTGTTTTCTACCTTTATCCGCTTTTCTTTGAAATCAATATCCGACCATCTTACTGCTAACAATTCTCCCCTGCGTAACCCTGTAGCTAACATGAATAATATTGCGTAAAGCCAACGTGATGTTTGAAATCTTTTAATAACAGCAGCCAATTCTTCGATCTTCAGTGTTTTTCGCTGTGGTGGTTTACTTTTGGGTAGCTTTGTTTCTCGCGTGGGGTTAAATTCTACAAGTTGTTCGTCCTCAATTGCTGAGATAAAGGCCGAGCTTAGCGCTTTACGTACATTTTTTATTTGAGAAGTTGAATACTCGTCATTTATCATATCTGTTATCATTTTTTGCACATCATATTTTGTAACGTGTCTTAATTGTATATTTTTCATATATTTTTTAATGTATTTTTCAACTGAAAATTTATAAGCATCGTATGTAGATGGTTTTTTATATGGCTTAACATACATTTCGAGCCATCTTTCTAACCAGTCGAAAAGCTTTGTTTTGCTGCCGTTAACACTTCTGCCACTTACTTTCTTTATTTTGCGCCGAAGTTCAGAAAGATCCATGTCGGATTCATACCGCATTTCCCCGTCCATCATCTGTTTCCATTCGTACCGACCATCTGGCCTTTTATAAATATTCCCCATGCCGTTCGCGTTCCTGGTACGAGCCATAAACATCACTCCTTGCTATCATCGCATAAATAATCAAGCGAAACATTAAAGACTTTCTTATAATTTACAAGGACACTATAAGTAGGTTCGCTTTGGTTTTTTTCGTATCTCGTTATTTGACCATTTGATACTCCTATTTTTTCAGCAAGCATTCTGGTGGTCAATCCGGCGCCTTCTCGCAATCTACGTGCTTTCTCTCCAAATGTGCTCATTTTATACACCTTCCATCAAATTGTTATTTGGTTACTATATGCACCATTATACAATATATCTATTGCAAATTGCAATAAAAAATTGTTGACAACGACAAATCAGAGTGATATCATAAAATTACATGGTGAATATATTCACCAAACAACATACAGATTATACAAAAGGTTAGGTCCTAATTTCAGACAAAAAGGAGGTGGGAATAATGTTTCCTGAGCTTATTAAACTTATGGCTGTTAATGACATGAGTCACAAACAATTGGGAGAAATATTCGGGGTATCACAACAAGCAACTACACTAAAAATAAAAGGCGTACATGAATTTAAAAGAAGTGAAATGCAAAAAATTAAGGAATATTTCCTTAAAATATATCCTGGCGTTACTATGGATAACCTTTTCACCACTGAAATTTTTTTGCAATAATGGTGAATATATACACCAAACGAGCATCCACCCAATCCCCTATAAGAAAGAGAGGTGAAAATAATGGATTATAAATCAGCCCTTGACGAACAGCGCATGAAGGAACATGCGAAAAGAATATTAGCCCTAGAACAAGAACTGACTGCTCTGAGGGTAAAAACTCCAGAATCGGCACACAAATATGAATTAGTTACTGAGTTAATCGACCGGTTAAACAGCAATAAGCCAATAAGTGACTCTGAATATTTTATCTGTGTGATGTTGGAGAATTTAGAACAAGATGTAATTAACATTATAAAGGAACAGATCGAATCACTTAATCAATTGAGTAAACAGACTGGGCCTGAACAGGCAATTGGAATCGCTTTTGCAATAGCTGAATTAGCAAAAGTATTAAAATTTACTTCGTAACTTCAATTTTCTCAATTAGTTTATTAAAGAATGCTGCGACATTCTCAGCAACATAAACCGTTCTATCGTTAGCGTCGGTATGCGGCGATGTAGCTGATATATAACCTTTTTCAATGGCGGCTAAAGTTAACTGCGTGGCAATTTCGTATTTATCCAATTTAACACCTCCCTTCAAACTGCTCAGGCTTAAATAAATATTACCATTGTTGGGAGGGGCAGACAAGCAAAGAAAGGGGTGTCATACATTGGGAGAGTTGCAAGAAACTGGTATACATCAAATAACTACTGAAATCGTTCTACTGAAACAGCAAACTGCTCAGAACATCATTGAAATAGGCAAACGGCTTATACAGGCGAAGGAAGTGTTACCTCACGGAGAATGGGGAAAGTGGTTAAAGGAAAGGGTTGAATTTACAGAAAGAACTGCACAACGCTTCATGAGAGTTGCAATAGAAGTATCAAAAACGACATCGTTGTCGGATTTGCCCATATCAAAAGTATACGTCCTTCTTGACCTACCACCAGAAGAACGGGAAGAATTCATATCATTGCCCCATGAAGTCAACGGGCAGGAAAAGACCATAGACATTATGAGTACCAAGGAAGTGCAGCAGCTCATCAAAGAGAAGAACCAAATAGAAGCAGAGAAGAAGCACCTGGAGGCTGAATTACAATCCCAAATATCAGAGAAGGATCATGAGATAGAACGCCTTGCAAACGAAGAAGCCTATATAAGACAACGCCTTAAAGAAAAGGATGAAGCAATACGGAGGGCTATACTCAATAAGCCAGAAACAGAAGTAAAGGCTCCTGAGGACTACAACATAATCAAGGCTGAAAATCAACGCCTTGCAGAGCAGAACAAAACCCTATTTGACCAAAAACAACAGCTTGCAAGGCAGGTACAGGAAACAAAATCACTACATACAGACCTTGTTAACATTACAGAATTCAGAGCCAATGTAGGAAGCTTCCTCGATCATATGGCAAAGTACACATATTATGCAGAATCCTTCAGCCTTATTGAGAAAAGGCAGCAGACAGAATTTGAGAAGCAGGTAGAAAAGATTGAGTCTTGGTGCGCTGAAGTTCGGCAGGCTATAAGAGGTGAAAGGTCAGAAAAAACAATTTTAATTGAAGGAGGTTACAGAGTTGAGTAATGATTTATCAGTTTGGCGGCTACAGATGGAAGCCAGTGTGGTAAGCACTATGCGGAGTATGTCGGCTATATCGAAAGGAATGGCTGCATTGGGTAACAGGGTTGACTCAATAGAGAATGAAATGAGAAAGCGGATATACCTATCTAATACACATTTGATAATGGTTAAGAAAGCAGCAAAAGAACGGGCAGCGGCGATATGCAAGGAAAAGAGTTTTGAGTATAAGAAGGCTTACCGGTTTATCATCCAGGCAATATGGAGAAGCATAAACGACCAGTATAACGTTCCGTCTTGCCGGGAGCTCCCGGAAGCTTATTATAAAGAAATTGTAGAGCATATTGAGGCTTTTAACCTTCCATCAGTGGTGGAAGATAGGATCAGGGCAGCTTAATTATTACCGTAAAAACCCGTACACTACCCCATATACCTAATATAACCAAGTATTATACAGATTATACTGGCTGGAGCCAGAAATATAAAGGAGGTCAAGAAATGGAACAGAAAAAATTTGAGCTTACCAGTGACTTTATAATGTGGTACGGAAGGAAATTGTTTAGGATCAAGGCACTTGTAGCCTTCGGCAATATCGAAGTTGGGGAACTTGGCGGTTATGTAGAAAAAGAAGAAAATCTTAGTTTGTTCGGCAATGCTTGGGTGTTCGGCGATGCTAAGGTGTTCGGCAATGCTAAGG
>JAEXXN010000214.1 GCA_023405875.1 Bacillota bacterium
CTTCAATATCAAGCAGCCTTATGCCCTCATGGCGCTCCTCGAGATTTACCGCCATATATCTGTATAGTTCATCCTCAAGGGTATCGGAAGCTGTATTTATGCCATATATACCATATCCCCCGACCAGCTCGTTGTCATAGCCTGCCAGAACAGACCTTGCAGATGAGTTGAGCACCCTTTGTACCTTGCGCTCTGCGGCAACGAGCCTTGAAATATCGATTACCATCCCTGCAAATAGTATAAGGGACATAAATATAAGTGCCAGGAAAACAGTTATAGCTCCTTTTTCGTGTTTACTGCCGTTATTCTCCCGATGCATCCTTCCACCCCTTAACAAAACAGATCTATTTCTGCCCTTTTGCTTTTATGCTCTCAAGTATCCCCTTCAGGTCAAGCTGCTCTCCAAACCGCCTTGACAGCTCTACAGCCAAATCAACATTCCTTATATACTCCGCAGGTTCTGTTACTGCTGCCGAGGAGCTTCCAGCCAGAGACAGGGTTGCTTTGCCGTCAAAAAGCTTTTTCATTCCGCCCAGGGGTACTTTTATCTCCTGTATGATTTCAACTGTCAGCCTTCCTCTTATTCCATTGTTTGAATATATAAGCTTTACCCTGGTGCTCTCAGGCTTAAGCACCGAATTTTCAATTTTTCTTCCCAGTGCCGAAGCTATAAGGGCAGCCTTTTTCCCGGGTAGGCCCTCTCCCGTATCCATTACCAGTACATACCCCGGCCCGGCTTCACCGTCAGTCCCCTTTTCCCGCTCCAGGCTTCCCTCAAAGGTCTTGCCGGACAGCAGCAGATTGTCAAACAGCCTGTAGCTGACAGCAGCTTCAGCTTCCCCCTCATTTATCATACCGTCCTCCATGCTTCTCCTGCTGTCCCTCCAAAGCTCCGCTCCCTGCTGGGCGGCGAAGGAAGCCGCACTTACCAGATATGCCTTCTGCTGCATATAAAGGAAGGTAAATAGCAATGTGAGTACAGTAAGTAATATCAGTGAGAAGACCATTGATATTTCCACTGTAAAGCTTCCTTTGTCGTTTCCCGGATTATTCAATGCTCCTTACCTCCGATAGTTGAAAGCTATTTTCTTTGTCATTACGGTGCCGGTGTCGGTGCATTCATATTTATATCCTGATTCTCAACTGTCGGTGCAGTATCTATAAAATTACTGATCACCTTCTGAACATACGCAGTTATCGACTTTCTGAAAAGCAGTGCAATACCTACCAGAATTGCTATGATAACTACGATTTCTACCGTGCTTATACCATCTTCTTCTACTATCAAGCCCTTTAATGTCTTTAACATCCTTTTTCCTCCTTCAATTTTTTACCTGTAGTCCAGTACCTCAACGCCCTTCAAAGAGCTGCCGGACGGCTATAAATACTTTAGCTGCATTATTGCAGGCAGTATTACAATAATAAGGATTCCTACAAACATGACCATGAGAGGGAATATCAGCTTTGTCGAAGCCTCCTCCCCAAGCCTTCTGGCCGTATTCTTCCTCAGCTGCCAGCACTCATTTGACTGCAGCTTCAGCAGCGCAACCAGCTCACCGTTTCCCTTCCTGAGGTTCTGTATTATTGCAGTTATGAACTTGGTTATCTCCTTCACTTTGCAGCGCCTTGCAAAATCCTCATAAGCTGCTGCTTCAGCCTTGCCGTTCTTTATCTCGATATATGTCCTGTTGAGCTCTTCATACAGCGGAGTCATATTTTTTCTGTCACAGACAATCTTCTCCCATGCCCTGGGCACAGTCATTCCTGCATTTATCAGCAGCACCAGCTTATTCAGAAAATCGGGGAAATCATATTGTATATAGAAATTCCTTTTCTTTATACTCTCATCAAGCTCCCTGTCGGGTATATAGAATACAAGCAGCAGCACAGCCGATGCAAAAATCATATAACCGGCATCAGGCTTGTCCATCAGGGCTCCCAAAAATGTCAGTGCCATTACGGCAATAATCAGGTTCATGGTTTTGAGAGTGAGGTGCTGCGTCAGCCTGGCCCTGACATCCCGGCTGCCGTAAAGCTCTGAAAGCTTTGCAGCTATATTCCTTTCATAAGCATGAAAATGTCCCATTATAAGCCTTTCAACTGTAAAAGCAGCCACAGGCAGCATTATTTCAGAAACCCTGCTCCTCCGGGTGTCTGCATCCATAATGCGCTCATACCTGCCCCGGCTAAAAAGTGCAGCAACGGTAAAAGCAATAATCTCCAGAATTAATATCAGCAGCATATGCTATACCTCAATATTCATGATTTTTCCCGATATAAAATAGGCCAGGATAAAAAGCAGCAGTGCTATGGTCATGGCCGCCCTTCCAAGGGGCTCGGTAAACACAGGGAGCATGAATTCCTCAGCACTGGTCGACAGCATGAGCACGATAAATACCGGTATAAGGTTAAGAACCTTGTACTCCAGCCTTTTCTCAGTAAGCAGAACATTGATCTCCTGCTTTACATCTATCTTTTCGCTTATGATCTCCGAGGCATTCTTTACTACCTGTACAAGATTGCCGCCGGTACGCTTGCATATAACAAAGACATCGGTAAAATTCATTATGTCCTCCAGATGTGACCGGAGGGCAAATTCTGCCATAGCCTCTTCAATGGTTTCATTCACGGCTATCCGCCTGTTTATCTGCCTCAGCTCAGTCAATATATATGTGTCAGCATCGGTATATTGTATAGCCAGCTCCTGCTCGGCATCTTTCAGAGCGGCTTCTACAGCCTTTCCCGCGGACAGGGAGGCTGCTATGGAGTAAAGGGCTTCTCTGAACTGCAGCGCAAGCTCGTCTTTTCTTTTCTTTATAAGCTCCCTCGTCCTGATTTTGGGGTATATCAGGGCTGCTGGAGTTAAAAGCAACGACAGCACGATACTCCTGTAGAAAATATAGCCGGCTGTAAATATGACGATACCTGCGGTCAGTATACATATAAGCTTTTCCTTGCGGGACATGAAATATATATCATAATCGACAGGGGCGTTTGCTCTTGCAGCAGTATCCTTGCCGCTTTTCAGCCCCGGCCCTTTTCCGGCGCTCTTCAGCTTTTCTTTAAGGACCGGATACAGGGAAACTCCCAGGACCATGAAAAAACAAGAGGAAAGGAATATAATCAATTTATTGATGCTCATGGCCGGTCACCTCATATAACATCATTCAAGCCCGCCATTCTGAATTTATTAAGGTTCTGCATGCCGTTGCCGGTCCGCAGCAAAGCCCCCCCTACTTTTTCCGAGCCGGGATTTCCTCCCTCTTCAAACACAAACAATGGATTAAGCCCTATCCTGCCATTGATGCAGCCTGTTACCTCAACGATTTCGACGACCTTTCTCGTCCTGTCCCTGAACCTGGAGAGATGCACCATTATATCAACAGCCGATGCAATCTGCTGCCTTATAGCCTCCAAAGGCATTGCAGAACCGCTCAGAACCATGGTTTCAAGCCTGCTCAGCATATCTGCCGTCGAATTTCCATGGCCTGTAGATATCGAGCCGTCATGTCCGGTATTCATCGCTTGCAGCATATCCAATGCTTCGGCTCCCCTCACTTCTCCGACAATGATCCTTTCAGGTCTCATTCTCAGGGATGCCCTTATCAGATCCCTGATGGTGATTTCACCTTTGCCTTCGGTATTGGAATTCCGCGTTTCAAGCCTTACCAGATTATCAATATTGCCTATCTGCAATTCTGCCGGGTCTTCGATGGTCACGATCCTCTCATACTGTGGTATGAAGCCGGACAGGGCGTTCAGAAATGAAGTCTTTCCCGAGCCGGTACCTCCGCATATGAATATGTTGTATTTTGCTTCTACCATTCTTTGCAGGGCCCCGGCGGCTTCAGCCGATATAGAGCCCCATTCCAGGAGCTTCTCCATTGATATCGGCCGCTCAGGGAACTTTCTGATTGTCAGTATCGGTCCGTTCAATGCAATAGGAGGAAGCACAACATTTACTCTCGACCCATCCTCCAGCCTGGCATCTACAATGGGAGCTGCTTCGTTGACAACCCTGTTGACCCTTGAAACTATGGATTGTATAACATTCTCCAGCTTTTGCCGGCTTTCAAAAGCAATATCCAGGCTGTATGCCCGGCCTTCCTTTTCCACAAAAATATTGTCGGCACCGTTTACCATTATTTCTGTTATAGTCTTGTCGTCAATAAGAGGCTGGAGTATATCCAGCCTGCGGATAGAGTTGAAAACCGCCGATACAAGCTCCTGCTTTTCACAGATGCTCATGGAATGAAACCTGGCTTCTTCAAAGACCTTGTCGGTTACCAGTTCATTTATATCCTCATCGCTTATAGCCTTTACTACATCCAGGCTTTCTCTTATCTCCCTTTTCAAATTTTCTGCCAGCAGCCTTTTTTTATTGTCGTCCATATCTCTTCCCTCATTTGCCCGCTATTAAATTCATCAACCGGTTGACAGCCTTCCAGAAGTCTTCATCATCTATTGCCAATCTTGCGTCCTCTTTTACCAGCACGCTTGCATACTCAGGTATCATTACCGCAGCAGCATTGCCCTGCTTGTCGTCAAGGGTATTCCCGTTCCTGGCCTTATATTTGTTGATCACAGTAATCAGCTTGTCCTGTACAGCTTCGTTGCCTGCATCCTTCAGCTTAGCCAACTCATT
>JAEXXN010000482.1 GCA_023405875.1 Bacillota bacterium
TCGGAGCATATCTATCCCAGGTTGGGGATGGAGGCAGATACTTCAGAGCTTCCGGCGATCCAGAAGGCCACCGATATGCTGAGAGGCGCCTGGTGCAATGCGGCGTTGCTGCTAGATGAAGGCCGTCCTGCTTCCGAGGCAGTACAGTACATTATGAAGCATACGCTTTATAACGAAGAGCAGGCTGCTTATGCGGTCAGGTCGCTTCAGAGGCCTTTTTGCGAGTCATATATTTTTACATATTATTATGGAAGAAAGCTGTTGGAGCCTTTACTATCCGGTCCGCAGAAACGGGAAAAGCTGAGATGGTTATTGACTGAACAGGTTATTTTGTCGGATTTAACATAGAAAAATATAAGGAGGAAAAGGAAATGGTTGATTTAATTGATATCACATATAATGAAATTGAAGTCATAAAGGACCTATGGGAAAAGAACAGGCAATACCATGAGAACAGATCGGAATATTTCAGGGAATTATACCACAACATGGGCTTTGAAGAGCGGATAGGAAGATTCAGCTTGTTTGACAAGGCTTCCATAAAAATAACGGTAGCCAGAGACAATGGAGAGTATATCGGCTATTGCATATCTACGGCAGTTGACGGAAAGGGAGAGCTAGAATCTTTACATGTAAACGAAAGCTCCAGGGGAAGCGGTTTAGGCAGTCAGCTGGTGCAAGGGCATCTGGAATGGATGAAGGGTAAGGGCTGCAATACCATCGGGGTAACCGTATCCCAGGAGAATGAACCGACAATCGGTTTTTACCGGAAGCTGGGCTTCTTACCTCATACTCTGTATATGCAGCAGAAATAGGCTGGTGGAAATAAAGGAGGCGTAAGCGTTGGGAAGTACAAATTCATCAGGACTCCTGATAAGAAAGGCCGGATTGGAGGACGCAGCCCCGCTTACCGGGCTGTGCTTCCAGCTTGGTTATTCTGCAGTCCGGGAAGAGGTATCGGCCAGGTTGAAAAGCCTGTTGACGGATGAGGAACATGTGATTTTTGTTGCCGAATATGCAGGGGCACAGGTGGCAGGCTGGCTTCATGCCTATATATACAAGCCCTTTCACTGTGATTTTATGACTGAGATCGCAGGCCTGGTTGTTGACAAGGACTTCAGGGGGCAGGGTGCCGGAAGGCAGCTTATGCTGGCAGCTGAAGGCTGGGCAAAGGGTAAGGGGTGTACTGTCGTAAGCCTGAGGTCAAATATTATAAGAAAGGAAGCTCACAGCTTCTATAAAAAACTGGGTTATGACATTATAAAGGAATCCTATACCTTCAGGAAGGAAATCTAGAAATTGGACAGGAGTAAGAGCTATGGACAAAGTAAAGGAATATGCTGAGAAGCTTAAAGTACTAGAAAACTGGGATGAATATTTAATGCGGCAGTCAGGACTGCCGGGTCCCAGGGGCAACCTGGAATTGATACAGGCTGTGGCGGAAATCGGCAGCGAGGAGCTGTTCCTGCACCTGATAAGCTTTTCTGCCGATAAGGCGGCAGTCAATACCCCTGAAGAATTTCTGGCGGCCTGCGGTACTGTGGGTCTGGGCAGACTTGTGTCTGAAGGAAGGAAAGAGTATATGGAAGCTTTGCGCGGCCTTGCCTCCGATCCAAGGTGGAGGACCCGGGAGGCTGTTGCGATGGCGCTGCAGCTTTACGGAGAAGCCGATATGGATGGATTGCTTGGCGAAATGAAGCTTTGGGCCCAGGGCAATGCTTTTGAAAAAAGAGCTGCGGCGGCTGCTTTATGCGAGCCGAAGCTTCTTAAGAACGGGGAACAGGTGAGTAAAGTCCTTGCAATACTTGATGGAATTACAGAGTCGATCGTTAATACCGGGAACCGAAGGGATGAGGGCTTTATTGCACTGAGAAAGGGCATGGCATATTGCTGGAGTGTGGCGATAGCACATAATCCCGGGGAAGGCAAAAGGCTGTTTGAAAAATGGTTGAGCACCGGGGACAGGGATATAAAATGGATAATCAAAGAAAATCTCAAGAAAAACAGGCTGAAGAAGCTTGATGAAGCCTGGGTGCAGGCATGTATTGACAAAGTAAAATAAGGAGTGACATTATATGGACAACGTAGATAAAAGACACAGACTTGACGAAGAGGTATTTACCTATAAGGTAAACAAGGACAATAAGGTTTTTATATTCTGGAACGGTAAGCAGATCATGATACTGAAAGGCAGCGAAAGCGAAAAATTCCTTCGCAGGATAAAAGCTGCGGATCCCAAGGAAGCGCAGCTTATATTGGCAAAGGTCACAGGCAATTTCAAGCATGGAAATGAGAGATAGCAATTGCTGCTATGCATCACCCTCGGTAACATATTTTAAAAATACTGAATTGACCGGCGAAAGCGGTCTTTTTTTATGGGTGACTATATAGAAAGCCCTCTTCAGATCAAAGCCTTTGATATCAAAGGCTTTGATCTGGCCAAACCTTATGTAGTCCTCGATGCTCATATATGACATTATGGATACGCCCAAGCCCTGGCTGACTGCCTGCTTTATTGCATCTATGCTGTTGAATTGAGCAGCTATCTTGATTGAGGCAGGGCTGATCCCATTACTTATCAATATTTTTTCAAATTCCTTTCTTGTACCTGAGCCGGATTCCCTGTATATAAAGCTTTCATCCCTAATGCTGTCAAAGGTGAGAGTATCCGAGGTCATAGAGCTGTACTTGCTGTTGCAGGGTACAGCCAATACCATCCTGTCATCCGCAAGCTTATGGTATTCCAGCTTGCTGTTCTCAATCATGGTACCGGCCATTCCCAGCTCATATTTCTTTTCCAGGAGGCCTTCAATGACCTGATTGGAATCCAATTGCTCCACAGAGAAGCTGATATTTCCATAAATGCCCCTGAAGCCTATCATAAACTTTGGAAGCAGATATTCGGCAGGTACAGTAGATGCTGCTATCTCAACCTTCCCCTCAACCTTTTTTGAGAACTCATTAAGGGAGAATACCGCCTGATCCCTTATATTAACAAGATTGTTGGCATAATCATAAAAGAGCTTTCCTGCGGCTGTAGGCTCGACCTCCTTGCCCGAGCGGTCGATCAGCTTTATGCCCAGTTCATTTTCCAGAGAGCTTATATGTGAGCTTACTGTAGGCTGTGTCAGGAATATCGCGTCAGCAGCCTTTGAGAAGCTGTTGAAACGAACTACATAGACAAAAGCCTCTATTTGTCTGAAGTCCATTGCTACACCACCTTGAAGTTTTTCTTTGGTTATATTATAATTTTAGACGATACGAGGAGTGAATGCAATGAATGATTACTATATTGCAGTATTTGATTCTACACATCATGCTTTGAAGTTTGAGAAGGTAATAAGGGAGGGCGGTTTTAAAATCAATATCATGCCTGTTCCCCGGGAAATAACCGCAAGCTGCGGTATTTCTGCAAAGCTGGAGATTGATGAAATAGAGAATATAATGGCTCTTGCTGTCAAAGAAAATCTTAAGGTGCAAGGCTTTTATCATGTAGAATCAGAAAATGGTAAGAAAACATACCATAAAAGCATTTAAATGTTTTTATGGTTGTTTTTTTTGTAATTATCAGGCTTTACTTATTATACAGGGAGAATTAAACTTGAAAGGGACCAGTTTATGAAACATGGCATTTGTAGGATGATGTGCAACAACCGGAACGGTTACGAACCGTTCCCTACAAAACAGCAAGATTATGTATAGGCCGTAGGGAACGGTTCTAAACCGTTCCGCCCTATATTGCACATCCTTATATCAATTCGCAACCTATAGGTTTTAAGTTAAAAAGGGAGGTAAACAATGAGCAGAAAAGGAAGGATAATAAGATCGATCGTTATTTTGATCTGTCTGATTGCAGCTGCCGGTTACGGCTTCACATACTACTTTCTCAACAGTATAAGCGTCCAGGGCGGCGCTGAGGGTTATCCAGTACCGGAAAAACGGGTAAATGTAGTAGTCATGGGAGTAGCAAACGGACTGGCGGACTCAATAATGCTCGGAAGCTTTGACCCGAACAACGGAGCCCTTGATGTGTTCTCAATACCGAGAGACACTTATGTAGAAAGAAAGGGGCACAAAACCTCTGCAAACAACAAAATAAATTCCTTCTACGGAAGAGGCGGAGCGGACGGCGTGGCAGAGAGCGTTGCCGCACTTACAGGAGTGGACGTACATTACTATGTAAAGGTGGACTACAAGGCAGTTAAAGCGATAGTTGATGCCATAGGCGGCATAAAGGTGACAGTTCCGATGGATATGAATTATGATGATCCTGCCGACGATCTTCACATTCACTTTGAAGAGGGGCAAGTAGTCAGCAAGGGAGAAGACATAATAAAGCTTCTGAGATACCGCAAGAACAACAAGGGAGGCGGATACAAGGAAGGGGATCTGGGCAGGGTAAAGATGCAGCAGGAGATAGTGAGGCTCGGTGTGGAAAAGGTCCTTAACGGCAACATAGTTACAAACTTTGTAAAGCTCCAGGGACCTATACAAGAATATGTCAAAACAAATATGTCTCCAAAGCAGATGATGTTCTACATCACCAAAGCACAGAAGATCAATAAAGAGAGCATCACCATGCAGACGATTCCCGGAAGGGCTGATATGATCAACAAATTGTCCTTTTATGTTGTAAACAAGGAGAAAATGCATGAGGTGCTGAAGCCGATAATAGGGGAATAATTTGACACATATACCTATATTAAATATACTGAAATTACACAATATTACAAAGGAGGTTATAGGATTGTTCAAGAATCTCACTGAGGCTAAGGAGTTCTGTAATTCAAAGGGTATTCAGATCGTTGACTTCAAGGTTACCGACCTGAATGGAAGGTGGCATCATCTTTCGATACCGGCGGCCCGGTTAAGCGAAAAGGTTTTTGATGAAGGTATAGGCTTTGATGGCTCAAGCTATGGTTTTCTGACGGTAGAAAAAAGCGATATGGTATTTATACCCGATTTAAGCACTTCTTTTGTCGATCCATTCTGCGAAGTACCGACCCTAAGCATGATAGGAGATATTTATACTCTGGACGGCGGAGTAAAAAGGTATGAGGGAGATCCAAGATATATTGCCCAGAAGGCTGAGAAATTCATGGTTTCTACAGGTATAGCAGATGAAAACATAATTGGTCCCGAGTTTGAATTTTATATTTTTGACCAGATAGCCTTTGAAAGCAAGCCCAACCACCAGGAGGTAACCATTGACTCAAAGCAGGCTGAATGGAATACCAATGTGCTGTACGAGGAAAACCTGGGTTACAAGTCAAGGTACAAGGGCGGGTACCATATGGACATTCCCAATGACTTGAACAATAATCTCCGCAGTAAAATGACCGTAATGCTTGAAGAGCTTGGAATGCCGATAAAATATCATCATCATGAGGTTGGAGGCGCGGCACAGCTCGAGCTGGAGGTAGAAGCGGGTAAAATGCTGGATATGGCTGACAAGACATATCTGATGAAATATGTGGTTAAAAATCTTGCATTCCAAAACGGGAAAAGCGTAACCTTCATGCCGAAGCCTATGCTTGGGGAACCGGGAAGCGGAATGCATGTACATATGTGGCTTTACAAGGACGGCAAACCATTGTTCTATGACAAGGATGGATATTCCGGCCTGAGTCAGACCGCCTTGTATTTTATTGGCGGACTGTTGAAGCATTCTCCTGCGTTGCTGGCACTGACAAGTCCAAGCACCAATTCCTATAAGAGGCTGGTTCCGGGTTATGAGGCACCGGTCAGCGTTTGCTTCGCAACCTCAAACAGAAGTGCGGTAATAAGGATCCCCGGATACGGAAATACTCCGGACAGCAAGAGATTTGAGTTCAGGCCCTCCGATGCGACCTGCAATCCGTATCTTGCCTATTCGGCACTTTTGATGGCAGGGCTTGACGGCGTCATCAACAAAATAGACCCGGTGGAAGAAGGCTTTGGACCCTATGATGTAAATATTTATGAGCTTTCTGAAGAGGAAAAGAGCAAGATAAAAGCCCTTCCCAAGAGCCTTGAAGAGGCAATGTACGCACTGAAGGAGGACCATGAATTCTTATTAAGAGGCGGCGTTTTCACAAAGCAGCTTATAGATAACTGGATAAAGAACAAGCTGGAAAAGGAGCATAAAAAGATAAGCCTCATTCCGCATCCGGCAGAGTTTGAATTATATTACGATTTGTAATTCATTAGAATAACAGAGGGTTTGTAAATTGGATATCAAGGTATTTTTGAGAGCTTGAGAATAAAAAAATGGTTTTCAACCCTTTAGGGATTGGATTTTTATCAATACCCCAAAAATTCTGTGAAATAGGAGTGATAGTATGCAGGAATCAGTAAAAAAGACCCTTGAAGCATTGGAAAAGAACGGGATGAAGGCGAAGTACTTTGAGGATTCCGAATCAGCAGTAAGCTATCTGCTTGACAGTATCAAGCCGGAAGTATCTGTAGGAATAGGCGGCTCAATGACCGTCAAGTCCCTGGGCATTCCGGAAAAGCTGCTTGACAGGGGCAACAAGGTATTCTTTCACTGGCTGGAAAGCACCCCCGAAGGTGCGAGCCAGGCCAGAACGAACGCCAAAAGCGCTGATGTGTACCTGTCCAGCACCAATGCCCTTACCGAGGCAGGGCAGCTGGTAAATATCGACGGCACAGGAAACAGGGTATCCACAAT
>JAEXXN010000496.1 GCA_023405875.1 Bacillota bacterium
AGCTTGAAATCATTACCTTGCTTGAAAAGCAGGTAGCCGTGCTTACAATATACAAGAGCAACCAGAAACCGCATCAGATAAGGCAGTCCGGAGTATTCTATATAAGGAGGGGCTCAACTACCGATATAGCAAGGCGCGAGGAAATCGCCAACATGCTTCAGGAGTCCGGAATGCTCCAGCCCGAGGGAATAGTGCTTAACAGGGCTGAACTTAAGGCACTGGATGAAAATATAATAAATGATTACATTTCCAAGACAGGACTCACCAGTACACATGAAGAATACTACACACTTCTTGAGGGAATTGGTATAATAGGAAGAGATGAGGACAACGGCGGATATCATCCCACAGTGGGCGGTTTACTGATTTTTGGATATAATCCTCAGCTTTATCTGCCGCATACCGGAATAAGACTGATCGATAAATTATCTGCCGATAAGGTGGTATATTTTTCCGGGCCTATTGGAAAAATGCTGGATGAAGTAGGACATTATCTGCAACAGAAAATATCAAGGCTCAATGGAGGATATCCCGGGGATGCAGTTGTAGAAGCAGTGGCCAATGCTACCGTTCATAGGGATTATTTCTCCCTGGGAAGAGAAATTGTCGTTCTGATAGATAATAACAGGATAGAAATAAGCAATCCGGGGGTTGCCTGCAGTGATATGGATATTCCGGGACTTGTCAAGGAATACAACCCTTGCAGGAGGAATCAATGGCTGTATCAGAGGCTTCTGATACTGGACAACAAGAGGCGCTTTCTTCAGACCGGAAGGGGCATGGAGAGAATATATGAGGCCTTCAAGCAGCACGGGGGCGCCAGGTTTATCAACAATGAAAAGAGAAATCTCTTCAAGGTGGTACTGCCCGGGTTGATAAAATTTTAGTATATTTTACTATAACTTACTATAAAGTTGGTGATATGGATATGGGTAATAAAGTTGTTACATTTGAAAGAGGCGCGGAGTTCTATTTTGACCTGGGATATAAATATATTCAGAGGGGCAAGATGAAGACCGCATTAAGATATATTGAGAAGGCTGTCAATATCAAGCCGCAGGACAGCTTCCTACAGTTCAACTATGCCGGGCTGCTGGCTGAATTGGGTGATATCGACCGTTCTACACAGGTACTGGTCAATATAGTAAAAAACCTTGATCCCGATTATCTTGAGTGCTATTTTGGCCTGGGGTGCAATTATCTTCAGATGCAGAAAATAAAGAAATCCTATGAGTATTTCAGCCTTTACCTGGAAAAGGACCCTGAGGGTGAGTTTTCCGAGGAAGCGGAGGAGCTGCTGGAAATGCTCGCAATGATAAAGGATGCCAATAACAACCTTGACGATGATGAGCTTGAGAAAATATACAAAATTGAAGAGGAAGCAATTGACCATCTGGAGAAACGCGAGTATGAGAAAGCTACCCAGAAATTTGAAACAGTAGTGCAAATGCTTCCAAATGCCGTGCCGGCAAGGAATAACCTGTCACTGGCATATTATTACCTGGGCTTCATTGACAAAGCAATAGAGCTCGCACGAGAGGTATTGTCCTATGAAGAATCAAATGTACATGCCAACTGCAACCTTGCAATTTTCTACAATAAACAGGGCTCAACCGGATGGGTTGAAAAGCAGCTCAGATTAATCGGCAAAATACGGACCGACAATGAGGAGTACCTGTACAAAATAGGGGATACCTATGGAAGCCTGGGAAGGCATGCAGAAGCGTACAGAACCTTCAAAAAGCTTCTGTCTATCGACTCGGAAAACCCGATGTATGTACATTTTACAGCGATTGCCGCCTATAACAACGGGAAGTACAAGGAAAGCATAAGGCTTTGGGAAAAGCTCTCGGCAATCGACAAGGAAAACATCCTGTCTGAATATTTTATACGGGTGGCGGCAGGACAATCAGAAAATGGAACGGAAGAAGAAAAGACCTATTTTACCTATATATACCAGTTGCCCAGGGAAGAAATCAAAAACCGAATGGACTTCATCTACAGGTTCATAGAAATGGACGCTGAAAAATGCAGGAAAGAGCTTGCAGGCAACAAAAAGATAGCAGATATAATCTACTATGGTATGAATTATGACAAGTATTTTTTGAGAAAACTCATATTCAATAAAATAAAGACCTGCAAATTGTCTGAACTGGAGCCTGCTATAAGAAGGTTCATGCTGCGGAACGACGTGGAAAACTATATAAAAATGGAGTCGGTATTTCTCCTGAATGCCATAGGTGCAAGAGAACCGTATACAGTGAACTTTGACGGGGAAACGAAAAATGTGACGATAGATTCCCTGGACTTTCCGGAATCTGAGTGGAAAAAGCCTTGGGGAGAGGTCAAGCAGAAGGCGATCTCCATGATGCGGGGCTGCTATAAGCGGCCTTATAAAAAGATTGTTGAGGACATCTGGTATGAGTTTATAAAGTCCACCTTCCCGGAGGTGCCGGAAATAGATGATGTGGATATATGGGCCGCAGCATTGGAGTACACATACTGCCGCTTGTGCAATGCAGAAGCTTCAGAGCTCAAGCTTGCAATGAAATATAATATAATATCCGACCTTCTGCTTGAGAAGGCGGAAATAATAAATAATGCAATAAAAAGTAAATTTCAGTACAAAAAGGAAAAAAAGTAAAGCAAACGCTTTACTTTTTTGTTTTCTTCACAGAAAAACCGAAATGTCCCAGAGAATCTGCAAGAGACCTGTATTCACCATGATTGTAACATATCAGATCAGCTTTGTTGAGCTGCAGCTTTCCGGATTTGTCCAGCAGCTTTTCTTCCACATCAACGCAAAGTATTTCACTTATGAACATATCATGAGAGCCCAGGGATATTATTTCCTTGACCCTGCATTCCAGATTCACAGGGCATTCTTCAATTGAAGGGGCATCGACCATGTTCGATTTTTGGGCTGTGAGGCCCAGATGCTGGAACTTATTGATATCCCTGCCGGATTTTACACCGCAGAAATCAAGGGCATGGGCAAGGTATCTGTTTGGAAGGTTCACCACTAAGCTTCCGCTGTCCTTTATTATATTATAGGAATACCTTTCAGGCCTTATAGACACATAAAGCATCGCCGGGTCTGAACAGATTATTCCCGTCCAGGCCACTGTTATTATATTGTCAATACCCTGGCTGCTCCTGCAGGAAACCATAACTGCCGGCACGGGATACAACATGGTACCCGGCTTCCACATTACTTTTGACATATTAAACCTCCTATCAATGAAACAAAATAATACTTATAGACTTATTATAACGCATCAGTAACAAATTTTTCGGCTATAGAAAAATTTTCTTGCCTTGAAATCTTGTTATAACATATATTGGGCAACAGTAACCAAAACAACGGTTTGTACATAGTATGTAAGTGAGACGGCAATCATGAAATTTCGGGAATGCATCAGGTTTAAAGATTGTAACCAATGTTTGTGAAGAGAATATTATGATAATAACGAGGCAATAAATGTTCCCCACTGCATATCTCCCGCCTCGTTGAAACGCCCGGGTAGGTTTTTGCAAGCGTGCAAAAACCCTCATTAAAATCTTGTTATAAGGTAATAAAGATTGGAGGATACATTATGCCAAATAGTAAGGATAACAATATGTCAGACAGCGGACTGAATGAAATAAAGCAGATGGTTTCGGAAAAGCTGGGGGGTATTGATGTAAACAATATTTCCTCAGACCAGGTTAAGAATATGCTGGTAAATGAAATAAGCAAGAATAACAGTATAGATCCGTCCATCAAGGAGAAGATCAACAAAGGCGATATAGACGGGCTAAAGGACGATATCATAAAGTACCTTGCCAATAACAAATCGGCAGACGGCTCCAGTGACCAGCTTATAAACATGTTGAAGAGCAATGACATGGAGGGGTTGAAAAAGCAGCTCATGGGC
>JAEXXN010000523.1 GCA_023405875.1 Bacillota bacterium
GGCTTGAAAATATTAAATAATATAAAGGGGATGTTGATATGAAAATTTATCCGGCAGTAGATATTCTTGATGGGAAATGTGTAAGGTTGAAAAAGGGGATGCTTGAAAAAAAGGAGATTTTTTATGAAAATCCCCTGGATGCCGCAAAAATGTGGGAGCAAAAGGGTGCCGAAGCACTGCACATAATAGACCTTAACGGCGCTTTTGACGGAAAGATGGGAAACAGGGCGGCGGTAGAGGCAATAATAAGCTCTGTGAAGCTTCCGGTTCAGGTGGGCGGAGGTCTGCGAACCCTTGCCGATATCACGGCTGCCCTGGATACAGGGGCGGCAAAGGTCATTATAGGCACCGGAGCGGTACTGGATGAGGAGCTTCTGGAGACAAGCCTGAAAAAATACATGGATAGGATCGCAGTGAGTATCGATGCTGTTGACGGCCTTGTTGCCATAAAGGGCTGGGTAAATGTCAGTGAATTCAGCGCATATAATTTTGCCGCAAAAATTGTTGCCAAAGGCTGCCGGAACATAATATACACAGATATATCCAGGGACGGCACAATGAATGGTCCCAACCTGGACGGCATAGAAAAGATGTGCAGCGTTGAAGGGGCCAGGGTGACAGCTTCGGGAGGCGTAAAGAGCATAGAAGACCTTCTGGCTATAAGGGCAACGGGGGCTGAGGGTGTGATAATAGGCAAGGCTTTGTACTCAGGCGCCGTAAGGCTGGAAGATGCCCTTAAGGCTATGGAGGAATAATATGCTTGCAAAAAGGATTATACCCTGCCTTGATGTAAAAAACGGAAGGGTGGTAAAAGGGGTCGGCTTCAACGACCTGAAGGATGCAGGCGATCCGGTGGAGGCAGCAAGGCTGTATAATTCTGCAGGAGCCGATGAAATAGTATTCCTGGATATAACCGCCTCCATCGAGAGCAGAAGCACTATGGCGGAGGTAGTGGCGGCAGCGGCAAAGGATGTGTTCATACCCCTGACTGTAGGAGGGGGGATAGGCAGTCTCTACGATATTGAAGCGCTGCTGCACGCCGGCGCCGACAAGATATCCCTCAACAGTGCGGCAGTAAGGGAGCCCGGGCTGGTTGAGGAAGCTGCCAGGAGATACGGAAGCCAGTGCATTGTGGTTGCCGTTGATGCAAAGCGCAGAACGGGAAGCAGCGGCTGGGAGGTATATATACACGGAGGCAGGACCAATATGGGCATTGATGTATTGGAATGGTGCAGAACTGTATATCAGCTTGGAGCAGGAGAGCTGCTTCTGACCAGCATAGATGCCGACGGCTCCAGGGAAGGCTATGATACAGAGCTTACCTCCAGGGTTGCGGAGGCTGTCAACATACCGGTCATAGCTTCGGGGGGAGCGGGCAAAAAAGAGGATTTCTACAGTGTGCTCACATCCGGAGGGGCTGATGCAGCCCTGGCAGCTTCGCTGTTTCACTATGGAGATCTGGCTATAGGAGATTTAAAGGCTTATCTGGCACAAAAAGGGATAAGCATAAGGAGAAGTTGATATGTCGATGGACGAAATAAAATTTGATGAAAAGGGACTGGTACCCGCAGTGGTACAGGACTACAGAACCGGAGAGGTGCTGATGCAGGCATACATGAACCGGGAAAGCCTGCTCAAGACCCTTGAGACAGGCCGTACCTGGTTTTACAGCAGAAGCAGGCGGCAGCTATGGGAAAAGGGTGCAACCTCGGGAAATATACAGGAAGTTAAGGAGCTGTTTTGTGATTGCGACGGGGATTCCCTGCTGGTGAAGGTCGCACAGACCGGTCCCGCCTGCCATACCGGGAACAGAAGCTGCTATTACAGCAGCCTGCTGCCCTCCGATGACGTGAAGCACGCCAATATCGGAGAAGTCATTGAAAAGCTGTACAGCAAGGTCGGCAGCAGAAAAGAAAATCCTGTACCCGGCTCCTACACCTGCTATCTTTTTGAAAAAGGGATGGATAAGATACTTAAAAAGGTGGGAGAAGAAAGCGCTGAGGTCATCATAGCAGCAAAAAATGAAAGCAGGGATGAAATGGTATATGAAATATCCGACCTGGTATATCATCTGACGGTATTAATGAATTATTCGGGAATATATCCCGGGGATATAGCCTCAGAGCTGTTAAAGCGATCCAGGTAGGGAACGGCCCATGTGCCGTTCCGGGAGGATACATATTGAGTTTTACGGCAGCTATTCTTTGGGGCAAACTTCAACCGACAGTTCACTAATACGACTGTACCGCATATTATAGTTATTACGGAGGAAGGTGTGACTATGAATCATGTGGTAATAATGTGCGGCGGTTCAGGCAGCAGATTCTGGCCTGAGAGCAGAAAGACATACCCCAAGCAGTTTCTGAAAATCGTAGGGGATAAGACAATGATTCAGCTTACTGTGGATAGGATAAGCAGTTTTATTCCGGTTGAGAATATATATATGGTAACAAGCGCCTGTTATGTTGACACCATAAAGGAGCAGGTGCCGCAGCTATTGGATGAAAACCTTGTTATAGAACCGATGGCAAAGGAGACTGCGGCTTGTATAGGATATTCAGCCGTGAAGCTTTTGAAGAAGGACCCGGAAGCGGTTATGATAGTACTTCCGGCAGATCATTATATTGAGGACGAAGCGAAATTTATTGATACGCTGAAGCAAGGCCTGGAAATTGCAGCCTCGGATAATTGCCTTGTAACAATGGGGATACGCCCTGTAAGGCCGGAAACGGCCTATGGCTATATTGAAACAGGTAAGCTCATAGACGGGCCCTTTAAGATACCAACCTACAAAATCAAGAGGTTTACAGAGAAGCCTAACAGGGAAAAGGCCCAGGAATTCATAGATAAGGGTACTTATCTCTGGAACAGCGGGATGTTCATATGGAAAGCGGCTGTATTGCTGAAGCAGTACGAAAGGTTCCTCCCCGATATGTATATGGGCCTGAAAAGAATGAGTGATAATATAGACTCCCCCGACGAGGCCAGAATAGTCGAAGAGGAATATGAAAAAATAGACGGGATATCAATAGATTATGGAATACTTGAGAAAACGTGGGACGTATATGTAATGGAAAGCGACTTTTATTGGGATGATATAGGGAATTGGACTGCATTGGAGAGGTATATGGACAAAGATGAACATGGCAATTCCGTAAAGGGAGAGTGCAAGCTGCTGGACTCCCACAACTGTATAGTGTATGGGAACAAGCGGCTTATTGCTGCCATAGGAGTTGAGGATATTATTATAGTAGAGACAGATGATGTTGTGCTGGTATGCAAAAAGGACAGGGACCAGGACATCAAGCTTCTGACAAAGGAGCTCCAGAAGGACGACGAAAACAATAAATATATATAGAGCAGGGAAGGGTTCACAACCGTTCTTCAAAGCCAACTATTGCCTGGGCCGGCATTGGTTGGCTTTTTTCGTTCCCCGGTATGTTTTTGTGTGCGTGAAGATGCCTTGATGATTGACATTGAATATGGAAAGTTGTAAAATTAAAAAAATGCTATATCGAACAGCGTTCGCATATGTGAACAAAGGAGGATTGTTATGAAAACAAATAAATCTGCATCCAGGGCCATTGACATAATTGATTTGATATCCCGACAGGACAAGCCTATGACAATATCCGAGATAAGCCATACCCTCGGGATTCCAAAGAGCAGTACCTTTGAACTGCTGTATACCCTGGTTGAAAAGGACTATCTCCAGATCGAAGATGAAAGCCTCAAGACCTTTAAGCTGGGTATAAAGCTTTTCCAGGCCGGAACAGCCTACTTGAAAAAGATGGATCTGAACAGGGAGGCACGCCCCTTGCTGGAAGATATGATGAAAAAGTCAGGGGAGACCGTGTTTCTGGCGGTAGAGGTTAATGGAATGGCGGTATACCTGGACAAGGTGGAAGGC
>JAEXXN010000552.1 GCA_023405875.1 Bacillota bacterium
GCTCGGCAAAGGCTCTGAAGGATGACAGCTTATCATTCCTAAAGTCCCTTATGGCTTTATATAAACCGATCATTCCCTCCTGAACTATATCTTCCTTGTCTGCACCTATTAAAAAGTAAGACCTGGCTTTTGCCCTGACAAAGTTCTTGTACTTGTTTATTATGTACTCGAGAGACGCTGTGTTTCCTTCTCTGGCACTGAGTACTATTTCTTCATCAAGCATGTTATCATAGCTTTCAACGAATTTTTTCTCTGCACTAGCTTCCACTCTATCGCCTCCAAGTATAGTATAAGCCGCATTAACACTATGACAAACCAGTAATTATAATGCGCTTCATGTAGACATAAAAAACCATAGTATTATTATACCTATATCTATGGATTTAGTCAAGTTTGGTGTTCTCCCGCCGTCATCTTCCCCTGGTATTTCGGGGTCGATGCTGCCGGATTACGATTTTTTTGCAGTCCTCTGTTTCTGGATTTCAAACATAATTACAGCTGCAGATACAGCCGCATTCAAAGACGAAATGCTGCCTTTCATGGGTATACTTACAAGGTAATCGCAGTTTTCCTTTATCAACCGTCCCAATCCTTCTCCTTCGCTGCCTATAACCAATGCCACCGGACCCGACATATCCTTGCTGTAGTAAGTTTCCCCGCCCATTTCGGCACCGACTATCCAAAGACCCTTCTTTTTCAGATATTCCATGGTCTGGTTCAAATTGGTAACCTTGGCGACAGGTACATATTCTATGGCACCTGAGGAAATTTTTGCAACTGCAGGCGTAAGACCTACCGCCCTTCTTTTCGGTATCACAATCCCGTGTGCTCCCGCCGCATCAGCCGAACGGAGGACTGAGCCAAGATTGTTGTTGTCAGTGATTTCGTCCAATATTATTATAAAAGGATCTTCACCCTTCTCTGCAGCGGCATTAAGAATATCATCGACCTCATAATACTTGTACAAAGCGGCTGAGGCTATGACTCCCTGGTGGTTCCTGGTGGCAGACAGGCCATCCAGCTTTGCCTTGTCTACTTCCTTTATAAGTATCTTCTTTTCTCTTGCAATGGCTATTATTTGCCTTATAGAGCCTTCTCCGACACCCTTCTGCACAAAAAGCTTTTCTATTTCCCTTCCGGACTTCAATGCTTCAAGTACTGAATTCCTGCCTTCGATGAGATTGATGTTTTCATCATCCTCCTCTATCAGGTCGGCCTTGTACTGTTCCTTCAGCCTGTTTCCCCTGTCCGGCGCAGCCTTATCATAGGGCTTTCCTTTTTCAAAAGGCTTTGCTTTATCATAAGGTCTTCCTTTTTCAGAGGATCTTCCCTTTGCAGTGCCCTTTGAATATCTTCCTTCTCCTTTACCGTAACCGCCTTCCTTCTTCTTTTCAGGCGTCCATGGTTTGGAGTCCTTTTTATATCTTGGTGTTTTTGGTCCGCTTGTATTTTTATATGCCATACTTATCATCCTTTTTGCGATTATTTTATTTTTTAGTCCGGAACGGTTATGAACCGTTCCCTACGTATTATCTACAAATTTCAAAAAACAATTTATGTTGCTAGAGGTTTAAATATTTATCCCTTATTTCGCGCATCCTTCCGCAGCTCATGGCGCCTTCGGGACATGATCCTGCTACACAGCCCGGCCCGGCATTTTTGAACAATACCGGCGCCACTGCCTTCAGTTGGCGCAGCATTGCTTCCGCCAGCTCCCTGATCTCCCACTGGGCCCGGTTGCAGCATCTCTGCCTGAGGAAGTTCATCAGCGCCCTTGCGGACATTGTAAAAACTATCTTCGATTCACAAGCATTAGGGAATACATACCGTGCATCCTCAATGGCAGTTTTTTCCGCCATAGTCCTTGCCTGCTTCTCGGTTTTGCCTTCAGCGGTATATTTCCTGTAATGCTCCGGAACAAGCAGCTCTACCAGCTCATCGTAAGCTTTCTGGTCCGCTTCCATTGCGGCAATGAACTTCTCCTTTGCAGCAGGCAGCCTTTCTATTTCAGGAGGTATTATATATTCAAACTGCTCCAGCTTGACATACCTTTGAGACTGTTGGGAATAAGAGCATCCTATCCTATGTCTGACAAGCTGGTGGGTCAACACCCTGCTTACCCCTTCCACTCCAAAGGTAAAAACCACATGCTCAATGGGGCTTTCGTGTCCCAGATCCATCAGCATATCAAGGAATTTATCCACCTTGGCATCATCAAGGCCGTCCATGATATCCCCTATTCCTACAGAGGAATAGCAAAGCTTTGCTGCTGCTGCGACCAGCTTTTCCGGCTCCGGGGTATGTTGTATGATCGTAACCTTCATATGGCTTATCCCCTCCTTTACTGCGCGTATTTCTCATAAAGTCCCCTGTTTATACCATTTTAACCGTTTTTCAGCAAATATGTCCAGTCAGATTTTCCCTTGCCCCGCTTCCAGCTTTACTTCTATAACTCTCCTTATTACCTCCATAAGCCTGTCGATCCGGCCTGTAAGGTACAAAAACCCTATAAGGGCTTCAAATCCGGTGGCATGCTTATAATCAGCCAGGTCGGCATTTTTGGGCACTGTTCCGGACTTTGTATTTCTTCCCCGCCTTACTATGTCCTGTTCGTCCGGGGTCAAGACCTCGCTGATTTTCTCCAGGGTGTCCGCCTGCGCCTTTGCCTTGACAAATTCTATAGCCATTTTGTGCAGCTTTGCAACCTGTCCATGGCCTCCGGACACCAGCAGGGTCCTGACAAAGGTATCATAAACCGAGTCCCCTACATACGCAAGTACGAGGGGATTCAGCATTTTTACGTCGGACACCGAAAGCTTGCCGCTGTCCATCATCATTTGGTGCAGCTCCTCAAGCAGCTTACTGTAGCTTTTATTTAAATACTCATTATCCATGCTTTACCGCCAAACTTCATAATTTATTGCTCCCTGAATTCATCCAGGGATGCCGCTATCCTTGAAATACCCGTATCCTCATCATCCTCCAACAGGTCGGAGGCCGCATCCGCAGACAGCTCCTGCACATTTTTCAGCTTCCTGCCTATGCTTCTGGACCTCCTGGCTGCATCCTCTATAGTGTTGCTTGCCTCCTGGAGCTTTTTCTGAGTTTTGTCCAGAATATCACCGAATTTCCCGAATTCTGTCTTGACCGCTCCAAGGAGTACCCACACCTCGCTGGAACGCTTTTCGATAGCCAGGGTCCTGAAGCCCATCTGCAGGCTGTTTAACAATGCAATGAGGGTTGTAGGGCCTGCCGCTACTATTCTGTATTCCCTCTGAAGGCAGTCGCACAAGCCCGGCCGTCTGAGCACCTCTGCATACAGTCCTTCAGTAGGAAGAAACATTATACCGAAATCGGTAGTGCCCGGCGGATCTATATATTTATCCCTGATATCCTTGGCAAAGCTCTTTACCTTGATCTCCATAGCTTTTGCAGCTTCCTCCGCAAGGGTGGGATTCCCCTGCTCCTGGGCATCCATAAGCCTTTGATAATCTTCCTGGGGAAACTTGGCGTCAATTGGCAGCCATACCACATCCCCATCCTTTATATCCCTGCCGGGAAGCTTAACTGCAAATTCCACCCTGTCGGCAGAATTCTTCCTGGTGGCTACATTCTGCGAAT
The DNA here is from genome assembly GCA_023405875.1 of Bacillota bacterium. Classification (GTDB taxonomy): domain Bacteria; phylum Bacillota; class Clostridia; order Lutisporales; family Lutisporaceae; genus BRH-c25. Next base: position 3,622 of record JAEXXN010000552.1, read on the forward strand.
ATTGTTCCGGAGTCATTATCTGCTCAAGAATGTTGCCCAACTGGACTTCGCCCCAGGTACCTCTTGTCTTGACATTTGTAAGCACCCTTTTCAGGTCCCCCACACCATTGGCAAGAGTCTGCATTTCTCCCAGGCCTTTATGAACCATTTCAAGCCTTTCGCTCACCAGTCTGAAGGACTCTCCAAGCCTCTGCTCCAGGGTAGAATGCAGCTTCTCATCCACAGTCGCCCTCATCTGCTCCAGCTTACTGCTGTTGTCCTCCTGCAGCTGCTTCAGCTTTTCTTCCATTGTCTCTCTCAGCTTGTCGAGCTTGTATTCATTGGTCCGGGTAAGGTTTGCCAGTTGCTGCGAGAATATGTCCAGTTGGTTTCTCTGGAGGCTGGATATCTCGGACATCTGGGAAGCTATCATCCCGTTGAAGGTTTTCATTGAGGCCGTGACCTCTTCCCTGTCCTGGAGCATTTCATCCCTTACGGTCCTATCCATTTTATCCATATTCTTATCCAGAGCTTCAATGCGGGTATCAAGCTTTATAAGCCTGCCTGAGGTGCCTGCGTTCATTACCAGCATAACGATCAGGTTTACGGCAAGCAGCCCCGCTGCAACCAACAAAAGTATATCAGACATCGTTTTTCTTCCTTTGCGTTATAACAAGATTTCAATGAGGGTTTTTGCAGACTTGCAAAAACCTACCCGAGCGTTTCAACGAGGCG
>JAEXXN010000553.1 GCA_023405875.1 Bacillota bacterium
GTATAAAGGTCGTCTTATTGGCTCTGGCAGCTATCATTATAAACTCAGCATTATATTTAAACTGCAGAACATATAGCACAATGTCTGAAGAAAACAGTGTAAGCATGACAGCCTATTCGGAACTTAAGGAATATAAATTGAGACTGAAGGAGAATATAATTCTGCTCAAAGAGGAGCGGGAAGATAAAGCAGCTTACCTGGCAGAACTGGATAAAAGGTTCGCAGAGCTTGAGTCACAGTATAAAGAACTGCTGGAGCAGAAAAAGAGGATCTCCGACGAGCTGGCGGCTGTAAATGCAGGCAAGGAATAGTATAAAAAGGGCGCTGTCGTATAATAGCGCCCTTTTATCATATAAATAGCTGCATATCGGATTCCAGTGCATCCTTGAGATAATCCTTTGCCTCCATGATTTCCAGCTCAGAGATCATCTCCTCCTGCTTAAGGCCCATTATCTCCATTGACAGCTTGCAGCCGTAAAACTTAACTTCTTTTTTCCTGGCTCCCCGGAGAAAATCTATAAGGTGGGGGGCGCTTTCGTCATCGATCATTTCAAGCAGCATCTTCTTGCCGATTCCCGCCATATTCATCCTGGAGAGGGGCAGAGCCTCGGGTCCCTTGGGGGTCATAGCTCCGAACATTTTCTCATAGGCTGTTTTATCTTCTGCTGAAACCTTCTCAGGATCCCTTACGAGGAAGAGCCCCCAAAAGGAAAAAAACATAGTTACCTCTACCTGCAGCTCTCTTGCCGTATTGGCGAGGATCAGAGCAGCCATGGCCTTATCGTACTCGCCGCTGAACATGAGTATATTCATCCGTTTGTTCAATATTTTATCCTCCTGCCGCTGTCTGTAGCTTTTCCTGTATTTTATCCAATAGGAAAGAAAGTAATGCATGGATGCTCCCGGGACATTGCGTACTATTTCCCGCCGTACCTTTCCAGGTACAGCTCCTTATTCTCAGATATCTCACACAGCTTGTTTACCAGTATGTCGATTTCATCATAATTATTGTACATTCCAAAGCTCAGCCTTACCATGCCCGGGTGCGGAAGCTCAGGATTCCTTATGCGTTTTCTTATCTCATTTCTTGGCAGATTCATGAGCTTCTGCACATAAGGCTGTGAACAAAAGCATCCGTTTCTTACGGCTATACCGGCTTCTGCCGATAGGGCGTCGGCTATTATCTGATGATGAAGGCCTTGTATATTGAAGGGCACTATAGCCACTCTGTCCTTTATCTCCCTGTCACAATACAGTTGTATTCCCGGCACCCTTGACAAAGCATCCATAGAATATTCAGCAAGGCTCAGTTCATAGGCTTCCAGGTTTTCCATCCCTATTGCGGCAAGGCATTTGACAGCCTCAGACAGGGCAATTACTCCCATTATGTTGGGAGTGCCTGCTTCCTCCTTGTGGGGCGGTTCAGCCCACCTTACAAGGTCGTGAGTGACAATGTCGATGGTGCCTCCGCCTTTATATTCAGGCTCTCCTCTTTCAAAGTCGTATTCCGAGCCGATAAGTACTCCCGACCCAAAGGGTGCATACATTTTATGGGCTGAAAAGGCCATATAATCTATATGCCTGGGGTCGCCGTCAGGCATCATATCCACCGGGGCGTGGGCGACAAGCTGGGCCGCATCCACCATTACCTTTGCCTCATACTCATGTACAAGCTCTGCAATATCATGGATGGGGTTTTTGTAGCCGGTGACATTGGAAGCGCCTGTAACAGTGACCAGAGCCACCTTCTTTTTATACTTATGGAGCTTTCTTTCGAGGTCGTGCATTGACAGCCTTCCATTTTCATCTACCTTGATATAATCCACATCATATTTGTTCCTCCAGGGCAGATCGTTGGAATGATGCTCCATATGGGTGGAAAGTATCACACTGCGCCTGTTTTTATGATATAGCCTGTAGGACAGCTTGTTTATAGCTTCGGAGGTATTTTTTAAAAAAATGACTGTATTACCGGATTCAGCCTTTACAAAATCTCTTATTAAATCTCTCGACTGCTCATACAGCTCAGATGAATACCTGGATTTATAGCCTGTTCCTCTATGGATTGAAGAGTACCATGGCGCAAAGCTGACGACCGACTGAAGAACAGAAGACAAAGGCGGAGTTGTGGCGGCATTGTCAAAGTTTATTGAGGTTACCAGCTGACCGTTAGAAAGGGGTACCTTTGTTTCTGTACCCACAATAAGTTCCCTGTAATCTGTATTATACTTTATAAGCATTTGCTTCACCCGCCAGATATAATTTATCATTCCATACTATTCGAGTGCCTGAGAATATGTGTAAGGCCAATAAAATATCCATATTATGCAATGTTATTTAATCCCATTGAAATGATAAGCTGATTTATGTAAACTTAAAACGTGCTGTACTGTAATAAGCGCTACATGATCAATTTGGGCTTAATCCTGAGTTTTCAGGAGCGGGGAAATTTTAGGGGTGAATAGGACAGGCTGTTTAGTCTTTCCTTAGGGCATACTCTCTGTCCGAATCCGTCAAGCAGGATGTTTTGAGAAAAACATTTTATTGATTTTTATTGGATCCATACGCAGTGCGTTTGGTTCGATATTACCTCGTAAGCCGTGAGAGGAGAGTAAATGAAGGGAAGCAAGGTTTTTATTTTTTTGCTGGTGTTTTTTCTTTCTATAACATCAGCTGCCTACGCAGATACATTAAAGTACGGGAGCAGGGGTGCGGAGGTGACAAAGCTCCAGACACAGCTGTCCAAGCTGGGTTATTTCAAAGGCACTGCCACCGGTTACTATGGAAGCCAGACACAGGCGGCAGTTAAGAAGTTCCAGGCGGCAAAAGGCATAAGTACGACAGGGACTGTAGGACCCCAAACAACAAAGGCGCTTTCTGCAGCCGGGACAAGCAGCACAAGCACAACAAGTGTAAAAAAAAGCACAGCAGACAAGGAAAGCATAAAAAAAATCCAGGAAATACTCCAGAAGCTGGGCCTGTATAAAGGCAAGCTTGACGGGCTGCACGGTAAAATGACTACAGCGGCAGTCAAGGAATTCCAGGAGAAATACGGGCTGAAGTCAACCGGTACCCTTGACAAAGAAACAGAAGCAAAGATCATCAATCACTATGCTTCTACAGCGGCCGGCAGCAGAGGGGGAAGCACTGCACCGGACGGACAGGCTTCCAGGGCGGATTCGGTAAATGCCGATAAGCAAGAAACACAGCTTATGGAAACAGCCGCAGAAACAACTGAAGCCGCAAGCGAAACCCCAGAAACGGCAATGAAAGCAGTTGAAGGGGAAGCTGAAGGTGAAGGTGAAACAGCGGAGCAGGCTTCGGCGGAGGAGGACTCAGCCGTTGATCAGGATAATACGGCAGAAGAACCGGCAAAACCGGACAGCAAACAGAAAATTGAAGTACTGGACTGGTGGACTGCAGCAAATAAGGCATTTCCAAGAGGAAGCACTGCCAAGGTTATTGATGTCAGGACCGGCAAGAGCTTTTACATAAAGAGGACATACGGCGGAAATCACGCTGACTGTGAAACTCTTACCAAAAAGGACACCGAAATAATGAAGGATATATGGGGCGGTTTTAGCTGGAGCAGAAGGCCGGTTATTGTAGAAATAAACGGCAGGCTGCTGGCAGCTTCGATGGCTGCGATGCCCCATGCAGGACTTGACAACAAGCCGACCAATGCAACTGTCAGCGGCAGGAGCGCAGGCTATGGGCGCGGGACCAACCTTGATGCAGTCAAGAATAATGGTATGGACGGACATTTCGACATACACTTCAAAAATAGCAGGACCCATGGCACCAACAAAGTAGATTCGGCACACCAGAATGCTATCAAGGAGGCTGCTGCGGCTAAG
>JAEXXN010000571.1 GCA_023405875.1 Bacillota bacterium
ACAAAATATAAAACCAAAAAATAAACGGGGGGGGGGGGTATATGCCCTGTCCGGCCTTGCAGCAGCTCTTGCGGTGATGTTTTATGTATTTTTACCCTTTAACCAGGTTTCAGCGGAAATAATCGACAATGGCTTCAAGCCCCCTGAGGATAATATCGTGATAAAGGCGGCAGCAAGGGATGAAGAGAGCCTTGGAAAGCTTCTGGACCAGATCGTTAAGACCCGTTACCCGGACAAGGAGTTTGAAAAGTATGAGCTTCAGTCTCTGGCCCTGGCACCGGAGTCTCCCGGAGGGTGGAAGGATATCGTAAAGGCAAATACCTCGGAAAAGGTTTACCAGAATACCTGGATAGTACAGCTTTACTTCCCCGATATGGCACAGTTGAGTGCAAGCATGTCCCAGGGGCAGCTGTTTATAGCAAAGACCAAAGCAGGCTGGGTAGTGTGGTCCCAGTATCATTGACGGAAAGGGCAGCAGCCTCAGATAAGCCGGGGCTGCTGTCCTTTAACTTCTTCAAGGAATTCTCCCACCAGCCTGTCATACTCCTCGCTGTTCATTATCAGCGATTCTGCATGTCTTGCATTGGGAGCCAGGTACAGCTTCTTTTTGCCTTTTTTGCCGTTATACATATCGATGCTCATTTGTGGAGGTATATACCGGTCCTCTTTTCCGTGTATGAAGAATACCGGGACAGCTATATCCGTCATATCCTTTATAGGGGATATGCCCTTCAGCTTCATACCCGTCCGCAGCCAAGAGAAAAGCCTGGTAAGCTCCATGGCAGGGAAAATAGGAAAGCCGTACTCTACTTTCAGCCGGTATTTCAGTAATTCAGCCAGGTCGGAAAATGGACAGTCAGCTATGCAAAAGGCTATCCTGGGATCGACAGCAGCGTTCTGAAGTGCTATTGCAGCGCCCATGGATTCTCCGTGGAGCCCTATCAGGCAGTCATTGCCGCATCTTTGGACAACCCAGTCGGTACAGGTCTTCAGATCATATTTCTCATAATATCCGAAGGTAGTATTGCTGCCGCCGCTGTCTCCGTGGTTCCTGTGGTCGTATATCAGCACGTTGAAGCCCCGCTTGGTGAACATTTCCATATATTTTACCGAGTTGTATATCGTACAGGTTATTCCGTGGCATATGATCACAGTCTTTTTTGAGCTGCCCGTGGGAAAGAACAGTCCATGCAGCTCATACCCGTATTGGGACGGTATCCTGACCTCTTCCATGGGGAGCAGGCTGAAGGCGGCTCCGTCCACACCTTCCCTGCCGCATTCTATCCGGAGCACTTCCTCACGGCTCTTTACAAGAGGATGGATGACTTTGCCGGAAAGAAAAAAACCATAGGCTGTGAGCAATAAAAGTACTGTTAAAAGGATTATAAGATACATATCTATACGCCTCTTTTCTAAACGATTTAATTATAGCAGAAATAAACTCAGAAATGCAAAGCCGGGGGTTTTATCGTTTATTAATTAACAAACGCTTTTAAGGTCTGAATTATTGTAGTTAACCTGGAATAATAATATAATTCAATTAAGAAATATTACAAAGGGGTGAAGCTTATGATCAGTAACAACCTATTTTTCTACAAGGGAGAAGGCAGGATAGAAAACCGGCAGTTTGCCTTGACCGGAGAGAAGACTGTGGCGATTATGAATGAGGGCTCCGAACTTGTGGTAGATGATATCAGGAATATCGAAATCAGCCAGACACATGAAAATAAGGTAAAGATCAAAATCGGCCCCAAGGTTACCTATTATCCCCTGAACAAAAAATTTGCAATAAGTGAAGTCGGAGGCAGGATAATCATCAATATTGTATCTACTGAAGAGGAAATGAAGGAATTTGAAGTAATGGCCGACTCACAGCTGGCAAAAAGCCTTAGAAATTACATCCATGAGCATGTTCCCAATCTTTACTCCATAGAGGCCCTGAACCAGAAGAGCCTGGATGAGCTCAGGGAGATAAAGGAGAACATGGACGATCTGGCAAACAACTATTAAGAATTACTTTAAGGAGCTTCCCAAAATCGGGAAGCTCCTTTGATTATGGATATAATATCCCCTGTAATGTATAATATTATCAAAGAAAAGAGCTAGTGCCTCATCCGGCGGGGTTATAAAGTATAGCACCGAGAATTTTTGTCGTCAGGCGCGGCGGAGGAGGCGAGCATATCGGGAATATGTAAGCCGGCGACAACAAAGCATGGCGGCAAAAAGGCCGGTGATATACTCTATGTTCTCACCGGATGAGGCACTAGATGTTCCGCGTAAATATTTCCTTGATTTTCATAGAATCCGCTCTGTACCTGGTAGTTTGTAATGCTTCAATATATACTTTTATTCAAAGCGTTACAAAGCTACTTCCTTGATTCTGTGGTCTGCATACCCCAAATAACATGCTTTACAGACCACATATGCAATACCTTAAGCGGGTTCTATATATACAGAGGATACGATATGGAAAAGAGAAAAGGGTTTTTTTATATAATTAAAACAATACTTCTTTCTGCTTTGTTCTGCTCTGCCGTATATTTTGAGAACGCACAGCAGCAGAGGCTTTTCGTACTTATTTCAGTATTCCTGCTGTATCTGGCCGCAGGCCTTGTCAGATTGCGGTCAGGCAGCGGCAAATGGCAGCACCTTTCCTTCATGATCGATATAGCATTGGTACTTCTCCTTGAATCCAATTCCAGATTGCTTATAAACTACTTTTTTCACTCCTTCTATATTGTGATCCTGCTTGAAGCGGCTCTTACCCTGCCGCTGAAAAGAGGAATCGCCATAGGATCGGCGGCAGTGCTTGTATCCCTGGTAAAATACTTTTATCTCATCTATTACAAATTCAATCTTTCCAATGTGTCCCAGCTGGCCTTCTTTCTGCTGGTCAATGTGCTGATACTGGTAATTGCCGGCTTTGCTCAAAGAAATAAAGAGGAAAAGGAACGGACCGATGTGCTGTACAGGGAGCTTCTGGATGCCCACCGGCAGTTGAAGCAGTATACCGATGAAGTGAACCGCCTGACGATAGTGGAGGAGAGGAACCGTATCGCAAGGGATCTGCACGATACCCTGGGTCATAATATGACAGCCCTTATAATGCAGCTGCAGATGGCGGAGCAGCTTCTGAAGGAGGATGCCGGCAAGGCAGGGAGCTTATTGCTCAACTCCACAAGAACAGCCAGGGAGAGCCTTGCAGGTATAAGAGCTGTGGTGGAGACTCTGAGGGGCCCGGTCACCTCCCCTGGGGCTGTGGAACTGATAGAAAGGCTTGTAAAGGATTTTTCCTTAAATACAGGAGTGGATATAAAGCTGGCTATTGAAGGCGAAAGGGTTATACAGGCTCCGGCGGCAAATATGGCTGTATATCATATCATTCAGGAGTCTATGACAAATGCCGTCAGACATGGAAAAGCCACAAAAATAACTGTCAGACTTGACTACCTGCCAGGGTCCATAAGCTTTACTGTAAGGGATAACGGGAAGGGTGCGGGTACAATCAAGGAGGGCTATGGGCTGAAGGGTATAAAGGAGCGGGTGGAAGCCTTTAACGGAACGGTTGAATATGGTACTGACGAAGGATTTTATATAAGGGGCTCTGTGCAGGTGCCCGTAGAAAAAGCACCGGGAGGTAAAAATGATAAGAGTACTGTTGGTTGATGATCAGGATATTCTGGTGGAAGGACTGAGGATGATACTGGGCAGGGAGGAGGACCTGGAGATAGTGGGCACTGCCAACAACGGCGGCAGGGCTTATGAGGCATGTACAGTGAACAGGCCCGATGTGGTGCTGATGGACATAAAGATGCCGGGGGTCAACGGAGTGGAAGCCACCGGGATGATAAAAAGGGATTTTCCCCAGGTGAAAATAATCGTACTTACCACCTTCAATGATGATGAATACATATATGAGGCGCTTAAAAACGGCGCTTCCGGATACCTGCTGAAGGATGCATCCCCTGCTGAGATCGCGGGGGCAATCCGTGCGGCATATAATGGCGGTGCATCGATACAGCCGGAGGTTGCGGCAAAGGTACTTGATAAGTTTTCAGAGCTGGCCAGAGGGAACCCTGTAAGGAATACCGATCCCAGGGCGGAGTTGCTGACAGACCGGGAGCTTGACATACTGAGGCTTATTGCAGAGGGCAAGAACAACAGGGAAATAGGGGAAACGCTGTACCTCAGCGAGGGTACCGTGAAGAACCACATAACAAAGGTGCTCATAAAGCTGGACCTCCGGGATAGGACACAGCTGGCGGTATTTACGATCAGAAATGGACTTTAGGATGCGGCAATAAAGTTATTTTGAAATATTGCACATTTGTAGAAAGATGCGCAATATAAGAGCGGAACGGTTTAGAACCGTTCCCTACAGCCTATACATAATCTTGTTGTTCCGTAGGGAACGGTTCGTAACCGTTCCGGTTGTTGCGCATCATTCTATTATTGTGCAAAAAGTCATATCCGAACACCCCGGATATATGCTTTAAGATACGCGAAATATTTTTCTGAAATATGTAAAATGATATTGTAAAAAATATTGGAGGGATCTGTATGAGAAAAATAATCATTGCAATATTGGCTTTAATGCTTGCAATATCATTATCGGGGTGCAGCCTGGACAGCCTTGGGGATTACAAAAAGGCAGTGGAAAAAACCGACCGGATAAAAAAAGGTCATACCTCGGGAGAATTTCTGTTGGCAATGGATTTCAATACTGAAGGGATGACAGGGGAGCAGATAAGGGAGCTGAACTATTTCAAGGATATGAAAGGAAGCTTCGATGTAGCCTATGATGATGAAGCGAAAAAGGGGATATTCAGGAACTACCTGAATTTCGGGGGACTGGGCTTTGACTTTGATCTGTTCCTTGATGGGGAGAAAGCCTTCATGAAGCTGCCTGTCATAGGAAAATACATGCGGATAGATGAGCTTCAGCCTCAGATGCTCCAGCAGCCGGAAGAGAAAATCGAGCCGGTTTCCGATGAAACAATAAAGGCTATCAATGAAAAATGGCTGGGAATGCTGAAGCAGGAAGACATCTTCCTGGGGAAGAACATCGTGCTGACTACTCCCGACGGAGAGGTAAAAACCACCGAGTATACCATAAAGCTTGAGGATGAACAAATCAAAAGCCTGGGGGAATATGCCCTTGATATGCTTTCAAAGGATGAAAAGCTGAAGGAGAGCTATGAAGAGTATATAAGGAAGCATGTAAAGGACCTGAAGGATACGCCGGTGGAAAAGCTTCTGGCCGATATGAAGGAAAGTATGAGGGAATATACGGTTGAAAGCTTCAGCTACACCGCATATGTGGATATTGACGGATATATTGTCAATGAAATGCTCAGCATATCACTTAAGGCGAACAGCGTCAAACCGGCAACAGTAGCGGGTATCGACTACAAGCTGGATATAAAGAACTGGGATATAAACAGGGAGCAGAGCTTTGAATTCCCTGTACTTACCGGGGAAAACACGCTGGATATGGATAAGCTGGATGAGAACATGCCCTTGCTATTGGAAGACATGTTCAGGAATAAGGATTAAAGGGTGAGCGCTATGACATTATTAAAGGTGGTTGATCTGCACAAGGCCTTCGGCAGTATAAAGGCGGTAGACGGAATAAGCTTCAGGGTGGATAAGGGAGAAGTATTCGGCTTGCTGGGTCCTAACGGGGCGGGAAAGTCGACGGCTATCTCAATGGTGTCGACCCTGATATCTCCCGACAGGGGAGAGATAGAATTCAAAGGCACCAATATACTCTCAGACCCCAAGGCCATAAGGCAGAGGCTGGGACTGGTACCCCAGGACATAGCCCTGTATCCGACACTGTCAGGCTATGAGAATCTTGCCTTCTGGGGCAGCATGTACGGCTTGAAGGGCCCGGGGCTGAAGAAAAGGATAAACGAAGTGTCCGAGATAGTAGGCTTGAACGGCAGGCTGAAGGATAGAGTGGATAAATACTCCGGCGGTATGAAGCGGAGGATAAATATAGGGGCAGCGCTGCTTCACAGGCCGGAGCTGTTGATAATGGATGAACCTACGGTGGGGATAGACCCCCAGTCAAGGAATCACATATTGGATACGGTACTGGAGCTTAACAGGCAGGGGATGACTATTATCTATACCAGCCACTATATGGAGGAAGTGGAATACCTGTGCAGCCGCATCTGTATAATGGATCAGGGGCGGATAATTGCATCAGGCACCAAGGAGGAGCTGGTGGAACTCATAAAGGGTCAGACCCGGGTGCATTTGAAGCTTGACAGAACTGATGAGGAAATACTCGGCGTACTGAGAGGAATAAAGGGTGTGGCTGATGCAGAGCAGGTCCTGGACGAAATAGCCGTATCAGGAGAAAATGTCGATATCATACTTGCCGATATCATTGCCAGGGTAACGGAGCATGGAAGACGAATCTCCTCCATTGATGTAAGCAAGCCCAACCTGGAAGCTGTTTTCCTGCATTTGACGGGAAAAGCTCTGAGGGATTAAGGAGAATGAATATGAAGGTTATAAGCATTATATTCAAGGATGTAAAGACCATATTAAGCGATAAGAAGGCTCTTGCAGTGATCTTGCTAATGCCTCTGATACTCATGGTCATACTGAGCTCCGCCCTGAAGGGCACCTTTATGAGCGGCAGCACCGGAGATATCGAGAAGGTGAGCATAGCTGTAGTCAGGCAGTATGACAGGGCACTGGACTCCCAAAGGTTTGAAGACGCTCTGGAGGGAGGGCTGCTCGCCCGGGGCATAGGTGAAAAGGCTGCGGAGGAGCTGAGGTCCGCCGGTGATGAAGTAGACCCGGAAAGGATATTTCTTGAGGACTTTCTGGGCAGCGAAGAGGTTGAGAAAATCATAGGCTTCAGGCTGGAGGAAGGGGACAGAGCGGATGAACTGCTGAAGAGCGGTGAGGTCTCTGCGGTAGTGCTTCTTCCCGAAGGCTTCATATATGATATGAAGATGAATCTTCTGACACCCTTCAGGAACAAGGTGTATATAAGGGTACTCACTCATCCGGAAAGAAATATAAGCGGACAGGTGGTCCAAAGTGTAATGGAGGCTTATACCGATACGATGTCTTCTATAGTTATAGGCAAAAATGTGCTTATTGAGGCTTCCATGGAGCATGAATTAACGGGAGAAAGCTTCAAGGGCATGAAAGAGGCCATGGATGGAATAAAAACAGCCCTGGAGGGTATAAGGACAGACATTGAAAATGTGGAGGTCCAGGGCAGAAAGCATATTTCCAGCTTTGACTATTATGCCGTTGCTATGATGACGATGTTCATATTGTTTGCTGCCAGCCACGGCGGAAGGATGCTGCTGGAGGAAAAGGAGAACATAACCTACCAGAGGATGATAATAGCCGGTACCTCAAAGCTTGGTATAATGTCGGGAAAGCTGCTTTCGGTATTCCTTATAGCCTTGCTCCAGATCGGGATAATGATTGCATTTTCACATTATGCATTGAGGGTACAATGGGGAAGTGCCGCTCCGGTCATACTTATAAGCCTAAGTGCCGCCTTTGCAATGGCAGGTATAGGAGGGGCCCTGGCGGCTGCTACCTACAGGGCGGGAAATTACAAGATGGCAAATATATTTGAAACGGCAATTATACAGGTCATGGCGCTTCTGGGAGGAAGCTTCTTCCCCATAGACATCATGCCGTCGGTATTTCATAAGCTCAGCTTTTTTTCTGTGAACGGAGTGGCGTTGAAGGCATACCTCAAGATCATGAAGGGCTATGGAATTTCTGATATTGCAGCCCACATAACAATATTGACGGCTATCGGAGCTTTGTTTGCGCTGCTTTCGGTACTGCTGCTCAGGGAGAAGGGGGAGCTGAAAAATGCTTAGTGTGATCAGATTGAGATTTCTGCGGCTAAGGGATGACATTGCAGTCTTTGTACTTATGACTGCAATGGCCTTCGGACTCACCGCAATATTCGGGGCTTCCTTCGACCATTACAAGCCTACTGTACTGATCGTCGATGAGGACAGTAGCAGCTACTCGCAGCTTTTCATAGAGGAGCTGAAGGGGGATAAAGGCTTTAACCTTGAGGATGCAGAGCTGAAGGGCGCGACGGTAAAGGTGGAGGAAGGGCAGGCTATCGCAGCCCTGGTTATAGCAAAAGGCTTTGGTGAGGCTGTAAAAGGAGGGGAAAAAGTATCCCTGGGGATCATGAAGGTCAAGGACGATACCCTGATACTTACCTTTCAGAAGCTGGCCTCGGGCATTGCCCAGAAGATGGCAGGCAGTGTCAGGATAGCCGATATAACAGCGGATTTTGTCCGCGAGGGAAGGCCCGAAGCTGATGTAGAAACAGTAAAGGCAAACGCTTATCGTAATGTAATGGAAGCCTGGAAGTATAAGAGGCCCATGGAGATAAAAACCTCCATGGCAGCAACCGGAACACTCGGTTATGACAATCTGAAGCATTCCATGATCGGATTTTCGGTATTTTTCTCAATGTATACAATGGTTTTCGGAATAGGCACAATACTGAATGACAGGCAGTACAGGACCTGGCAGAGGATGCTCATATCCCCGGTATCCAAGGCCTCCATACTGGGAGGGACCATGGTGGTGGCATATATTACAGGAGCGATCCAGATGGGAGTGCTTATATTGGGGGGCAGATACCTGCTGGGTGTCGACTGGGGAAGCAGTATATCCGGAGTCCTTATGGTGGCGGCTGCCTTTATATTTGCTGTTACCTCCATGGGCTTGCTATTGTCCGGGGTGGTGAAGACCCACGCTCAGCTTTCCTCCATAACCCCCGTGGTGCTGACCAGCACAGCGATGCTTGGAGGCTGTATGTGGCCCCTGGAGATAGTAAACAACAGGCTTCTGCTGTTCCTGGCAGAGCTTACCCCTCAGAAATGGGCGATGCAGGGCATGAAAAGCATAGCAGCCGGGGGTATGGGCTTTGAAGCGGCTGTTTTCCCCACCCTTGTGCTTTTAGCCATGGGAGTGCTGTTCTTTGCTGCCGGAGTAAAGGTTATGAAATTTGAGTAAATTTTTGCCTGAAGCATAAAAATAATATGGATAATCTTTACAGACAGAGTTATAATAGAATTATCACCAAAGCTTAAATAAGTGGGGGATTAACTCAGCTGGTCAGAGTGCCATCGTCACAAGGTGGAAGTCGCAGGTTCGAGCCCCGTATCCCCCACCATATATTAATTATTGGGCTTCAAGGTTTCATGAACCTTGAAGTTTTTTTAATATAATTTAAAGCAGTAAGATCCAGTTATTTTTGAGTTTATCAATCAGACATAGATTACCATACTAATTGTATGGTAACTTTATATGGTAATATTATATTGATATTTAGACGATAGAAAAATATAATATAATCAAGGAGTTGATCTTATGCTGAAAACAAAGCAGACGATAAAATATACCGCTACATTGTCAGAGTCGTCAATTGACGAGCTTAAAAGGCTTGCCGAAAAAAAAATAATTCCTTCTGTAAATTTTGCTATTCGTGAAGCAGTTAATTTGTATATTGCACAGACAAAAAAAGAGTTGTATGAAAAAGAGATGCAGAAAGCCGCTAAAGATAAGGATTACCTGATGAGAACTATTGAAAGCGATAAAGATTTTTCTTTTGTTGATAGTGAGGTGGGCAAGGATTGGTAAATAAGTGGGAAATATATTTCTGCGATCTGAATCCTGTGATCGGAAGTGAGCAGCAAGGAACGAGGCC
>JAEXXN010000095.1 GCA_023405875.1 Bacillota bacterium
AAGCGCATTGTTTTTCTATATCAGTGTATTTTTATTCGGAGAGAATATTGAAACTTCAAGGTTTATCGAGAAATTTTTCTATATCGGAGACTTTATTTATCACTTCAGCTTCCTGTTGGCCAGTATAGTTTTAGTTACCATCTGGGGGTATAATTCCAAAAGCATCAGAAAGAGAAAACAAGCAAAAATAATCGTTGTTTCCAGCCTTATACCATTCACGCTGAACCTTTTAACGCAAACGATCCTTCCGGCATTTGGAATTACAATACTTCCTTTAATGGGGCATATCTACAGCTTGTTTATGATTATCGGGGTTTACTATGCAATGATAAAGCTCAGGCTGTTTGCTATAACGCCTAAATTTCTTGTAGAAGAGCTGTTGCAGGAAATGATGGACCTTGTATTGTTGGTTTCGGCAGAAGGAAAGATCATCAGGATTAATAACTATACAGAAAAATTATTGGGCTATACCGGCAATGAATTGCAGGATAAATACCTGGGGGTCATCCTGCAGTATACGGTGGCTGCTGAAATATGTGATTTAAGCAATGGATCAGAAATATACAGGCTTTCTGAAGCTTATTGCATAGGGAAGAACGGTGCCCATATCCCTGTGAGTTTGTCCTGCTCACCTATTATAGATCCTTACATGAAAGACAGCATCGGGTTTGTTATTGTAGGTCAGGACATCAGCCTGGTCAAGAGGTTGGAGAAGGAAATTGAAGATAATAAAGAGGCTGAGGAGCAAATTTTGTATTTAGCATATCATGACAGCTTAACAGGGCTGCCCAATAGAAAATATTTTTATGAAATGCTGAATGAAGCTATAGATAGTGCTGATAATGAGGGAAAGAGCTTTGCAGTGCTTTTTCTTGATTTGGATGATTTAAAATATATTAATGATAATTTTGGGCATGAAGCCGGGGACCAGGTCCTGTGCGAAGTTGGAAAACGTGCCGCAGCCGGCATATCAAGGCCGGATATTGCAGCACGGATAGGAGGGGATGAATTTACCTTCCTGCTATTTGAAATTTCCAGTCCTGAAGCAGCCCAAACTGCCTCGGATAATATTTTGGCTTCTGTTTGCAGGCCTTTTCATGTTTACGGGAAAGCTATTGATATTAACGCCAGTATAGGCTCCGGTATATTCCCTTATGATGGCCGCAATGTGGATTTGTTGGTTAAAAAAGCTGATAATGAGATGTACTCTGTCAAAAGAGAAAAGAAGCAAAGCCGGATAGCACTATAAAGTGTTAAGTGTGGTCCGGCAATATCGAAGCTATGCCAATATACGGCAAACTTATCACAATTATTTTGTTTTGTGTGGATCGTGAAGAAGCGTCATGACTATATAGGTAATCACACCGGAAACCAGGATAATGGCAATATCAATTGCAGAGAATGGAATTGCCCCGATAGGTTCAAAAAAGAGCCCGCTCCCGTATTTGAAAAGCACACCTCCCATCAGCACCAGCTCTCCTATATACATGACAAGTGTCGTCAATGAGGCGGCCGCCGCAGGTATGAGCCTGGATAAAAGCCTGCTTTTTCCATAAAATATCGAGCCGCAATAAATACCGACCGTAATGCCGAATATTATAAAGAATACAGACATAAGCACAGCCGATAAGGGTGAAATATTAATTGTGCCGTTTCTGTAAAAAGCGGAAAAACAAGCGAGTATGCAGAGGCCGATGAACAGTACAACAGAAACGGCCTGAGCAATCAGAGGACGCTTTTTTTCAAAACTCTGCTCCCTGAGCATCTTTGAAAAACCATATATCACATTCAGAACTGCAAGTATGATGACAATGGCAATTATGTAAAAATGAATTTTGTAAGCCGGATTGTTTTCCGCATATATGGGCTCGCCGATTGCCCGGAGAACCTCCGGAGTTGCCATGCACAAGCTTAATTGCCATGATTCAAGGGGGATTTCCACATATCCCTCAAGCACCTTGACCTGTTCAAACCAGAATTCCGAAGCAAAGAATATTGCCGTTCCCAAAAATGAAGCGAAAGCCAGAGTGTATCTTTTGAATAGCTTAAAGCCCAGCGGCATCAGTGCGGTCGTTATAATTAATGAAATACATATGGGCGTGTAGGGTATGATATATTTTTTATAATCAGCTGCGGCAATATACCCATTTTGATAATAACTGACCAGAGTTGCAATGCCCATGTATATCGGATAAGCAGATACCAAAATAACCGCAAGCAGCGACAGGAAGTAAAAATTCCTATATTTCATTGCACTTACCTCCTTCTGAGATAATCAATATAAATGTGAATACCCGTAAATGACCTTATTACCGGGATGCTTTGCTGTTATTATATATTTCTTTTAAATGCTGATAATCAAATGAGCCGGAAGAAGCCTTATAGCATTGGGTGTCACCGTCAAGCCAAAATACGCCGTTCTTGTCGACCCAAAAGCTTTTTACACCTTTCCCGTTATAGGAGAAGTTTACGTGAAAGGCGCTCATTAAATCCATTTCCTCTGCGGTTTTCTCAAAGCTGAGAGAGCTGAACTGCTCAAGCAGGCCGTCAATGACCGATTGCTCTGCCCCAAACATGGCATAGCTTGAAACGCCATAAAAGATTGCTATATCGTCTGCCTTTATCGGGGTATTACCTTCCGGCTTTGAGCATCCTGCCGGCAGCAAGACAAAGGCCAGCATTATTAATAATATCCTTTTCAAAACAACACCTCCTAAACAGCCGCATTGGTGATGATGATCACTGCAATCACCGCTACCAGCAGGGCAAAGCAGATTGACGAAAAAACCGTAAGCCTCTTATATGACAATATGTGCTCAATCCGCACCTTTGTCTTTGCTCCGCCAAAAGCCGATACAAAGAAGGCTTTGCCGGAGCTGCAGGTAAGAATGGCCTGGGCATACTCC
>JAEXXN010000200.1 GCA_023405875.1 Bacillota bacterium
CCTTTGCGGCATTGGTTGCGGTATTGGCAGTCTGTGCCGGGCTTGCGACCAATCCCCGCAATAACAACGGGCCACCGGACAGTGCCGTTTCAAACCTGCTGAAGCACAGAACCGAATACGTTGGCGACAACTCAAAGGTTGGCGGCATCATTGCGGCTCTTGAATATCCCGATAAAGTAACCTACAATTCCTTTGCGCTGCATACCGGAAGTCTGCCGCTATCAGTCACCATAAACTTTGACACCGACACAGAAACGCGAAATTTTTATACAGGCGCTGTGAGTGAAGAACCATTCCGCAAAAATGCAATTGTAATGTTCTCGCTGATACACAATGTTGAATATATTACCTTTGTGCTTGATGATGGGATAAATCCATATTCGATACAATTTACCCGTGATGCTGCCGATCGTTTTGCCGATGGCGATGTGTGGTCTTACTCGTCGTCACCGGAGCAATTTGAAACGCTCCTGCAAATGGTGGAATCAATCAAGGTCGCAGAACCGGAGCCGTAGGACATATTGAGGATTATAACACTGTTGATTAAAGATGTTTTCTCTTTGTGCATCATTTTATGCACCCTGTCTAAACGGGTAGGTTTTTTGCCATATTTATTATGGTTTGACATTGATGGGGAAATTAACTATTATTTATATGAGGCTTGCAAGGCGCCGGATTCAGACCGCAGAGGCAGGCTGCAATAGCAGGGAGGATGAGTTTATGAGTAATCCAAAGGTCGCAATGATACAAATGCATGTTGAAGAAGACAAGCTGAAAAATATAGCCAATGCTTCGGAGTTTGTAAAAGCAGCGGCAGAGCAGGGCGCAGATATTGCGATACTGCCGGAAATGTTCAACTGCCCCTATAAGACCTCTAATTTTCCGCTATATGCGGAGGAGGAAGGGGGCGAGTGCTACCGCCTGCTTTCCGGGCTTGCAAAGTCCCAGGGGATTTACCTGGTAGCGGGTACCATGCCTGAAAAGGATAGTGAAGGCAAAGTATACAATACCTCTTATGCCTTTGACAGAAAGGGGCAAAAGATAGGTAAGCACAGGAAGATGCACTTGTTTGATATAGATGTCAAGGGAGGTCAGTACTTTAAAGAATCCGATACCCTGACGGCGGGGAATGCCGTTACGGTATTTGATACAGAATTCGGGAAGATAGGACTGGCGGTCTGCTATGATTTCCGCTTCCCTGAGCTGGCAAGGCTCATGGTGGAGGAAGGTGCAAAGGCGATAATTGTGCCTGCAGCCTTCAATATGACAACGGGGCCTGCACACTGGGAGATAATGTTCAGAAGCAGGGCCATCGACAACCAGGTATATACAATCGGTACGGCACCTGCAAGGGATGTTGATTCCGGCTACATCTCCTACGGAAATTCCATCATGGTTTCACCCTGGGGAGAGGTCATAAGAAGGCTGGATGAAAAGGAAGGCATAGCCCTGGAAACGCTGGATTTTGAATATGTTGAAAAGGTAAGGGCGCAGCTTCCGCTTTTGATGCAAAGACGAAAGGATATTTACAGATGCAATAAGATCTGATAGCAGTTATCAGAGCAGTTGGATTGGTTATAACCATCCCGCTGCTTTTTTCTTTTTTGTACATAGGACAACAGGAGTAAAAATAAGTATAAGTATAATCATAAACAACATCAAAGGAGTATTGTAATGTTAAAGAATATCAAGCTTTCTCTCCAGATAGGAGCAGTATTTATAGGTACGGTGGTAGGTGCGGGCTTTGCCTCAGGGCAGGAGATCATGCAGTTTTTTACCGGCTTTGGGAAAATTGGAATGGTGACCCTTGCCTTTTCCGGCCTGCTCTTTTATGTCATAGCTGCCGCTGTAATGAAGGCTGCAGTATGGCATAAAACTTACAATTACAGGGATTTTATCTATTGTGTGGCGGGAAACAGGTTCGGCCTCACATTTGATATCCTTGTGACAGCCTTCCTGTT
This sequence comes from Bacillota bacterium, assembly GCA_023405875.1. Classification (GTDB taxonomy): domain Bacteria; phylum Bacillota; class Clostridia; order Lutisporales; family Lutisporaceae; genus BRH-c25. Next base: position 1,962 of record JAEXXN010000200.1, read on the forward strand.
TATAGGGACCTCTATAATGTTTTCGGGAAGCGGCGCACTTTTTGAGGAAGGCTTGGGGCTTTCAAAAAACTGGGGTATAGCTATTATGGCCTTACTTACCCTTGCCGTTATCCTCCAAGCCCTTACCGGAATACTAAGGATCAATTCCATTATTGTTCCCATGCTTTTTGCAGTTATTGTTTCGGTACTTGCAGCAACTATCATGAATAGTGATCTCGGGAGCATAGGAGCAAAGCTGTCGGAAAATTATTCGGGCGGCCTGATGAAACCGTTGATTTTCTTTATATTCTACTGCTGCTATAATACATTTTTGTCCATCGGTGTCCTGGCGGCCATACCGGAGAAAACACAAAAGCTGAGTGTTCTGAAAACGGGAGTCTTCCTGGGGTCTATGGGGTTGATGTTCCTTTCGCTCATGCTGAATATAAGCCTTACGCTGAAAAGCCCGGAGGTATTTCAATACTCTATCCCGATGAGCTACATAACCTCAAATTTCGGTAAGCTGGTTAAGAATGCCGTGAGCTTCTGCATATGGTGTGAAATTTTCTCAACGGCGGTATCGAACACCTTCAGCATAGCCAAAAGGCTGAGCGATGGCGGGCGTATAAAGTATCGGCAGGCTTGCACCATCACGGTTTTATGCTGCCTTCCCCTGGCCTTCATGGAATTCAAAGGCCTCATAAGCTTCTTTTACCCCTTGTTCGGAGCCTTTTCAATGTTTATGATATTCAGGCTGCTGTATACTTCACAGCGCCTTGGAAAGAATATGGGGCGGGCGGGTTCAGCCACTCTGCTGGTCCTGTTGCTTGTTGTATACGTGTATATGCCTGGAGGCCGGTCGGTGAGCGTAGCATCCCGGGAACAGGAGCCGGAAGCTTACAGGGTCGAAATGAAGCAGGATATTCTGTGCCTGATGCTGGCATATCCTGAATACATCCAAAATGTGGAGGAGACGGAGGGCCGGGTTTACATAGTCATGAAATCGGGAAGGAAGCTTCTTTATGATGATAAAAAACCAAAAGATATCGATACCAAAATTGCATATCCGGATCTTCAGGATATGCTGGAGCAAGACTATCCCATCACCCCTATAGAGAACCTCATGGACACAAGCCGGGACCCTGGCAGGGCGAGAGTATACGCTTTCCTGAATGAGGTATATGGAGCGTCGCAGAAACAGATAGAGAGCAATCTGGTAAATGTCAAATCGGGCTATGGAAGCTTCAGCTTCAATAAAAACAATGGAGCGGCAGAAGCCCTGGAAAATGCCATGAAGGGGCTGACAGTGCTGGCTGCCACAAGGCAGGATGTAAGAGCCAATGCCTTTCCGTGCAACGGAACCTACAGCTACCGTGCAATTGCAGGAACCAACCGTCTTAGCTCCCATTCCTACGGAACAGCAATAGATATGGCAGTGAACAAGAAGGATTACTGGAGATGGGCCTCAAGGGCTGAAGGCCAGAAAAGGCTTTCTTCCTATCCTGTAGAAATAGTAGAGATCTTTGAGAAGAACAACTTCATCTGGGGAGGCAAATGGGGACATTTTGACATGATGCATTTCGAATACAGGCCGGAGCTTTTGCTCAAAGCCCGGTATTTCGGAGATGCTTCGGTTACCCGTCAGGTTTGGTATGAGGGGGTTCCAAAGGAAGAAGAATATGCCTGGGCTTGCATAAGAAAAATAGAGGAAATGGTACATTAAGAAGACAGAGTATTCCTTCTGCTTTTTCAAAAATATAGTTCACTTCTTATGCAAAAACGGATATAATAGAGTCGGCGGCAAAGACCAGCCAAAAATATCAGGAGGAAACAAATGAACATAGCATTTTTCCTTACCCCAAAGGAAGAGGTTGTATGGATATCTGCAGATTCTACAATGCGGCAGGCAATAGAGAAGATGGAGTTTCACAGGTACAGCGCAATGCCGCTTATTGACGAAGGCGGAAAATATGCGGGTACAATAACTGAAGGTGATATACTATGGTGCCTGAAGCATACCCCGGATATGAACTTCAAAAATACCAACAAGATACTGGTAAACGACATCCCGAAATATCAGACTAACAAACCGGTTTCAATCAATTCGGAGATAGAGGACCTGATCCTGCTTTCTGTAAATCAGAATTTTATACCTGTTGTTGATGATCACGATATATTTATCGGTATCATCAAAAGGAGTGATATCATAAACTATTTCTACAAGCTGCTTCACAACAAAAAAATATAACGAGGCTAAAGACGTCCCCTACCTCTACCGGTGGCGGGTACCGCGAAATCTTGTTATAAAGGCCGGGAAGCCTAGTCTTCCCGGCACTTTCATTTATTCAAGAGCCAACTCCACTGCTGTAACTGCGTGAATGGTCAGGGTATCAAAAACCAGAAGGGATACATCCTCCTGCTTTATGAGGAGCGGGATTTCCGTACAACCCAGTATTATTCCTTCGGCACCCTCAAGCTGAAGCTTGTTTATGATATGAATAAAGAGCTCCTTTGAGGACTGCTTTAATGTTCCCACGCAGAGCTCTTGAAAAATTATAGAGTCGATCAGCTCTCTATCTTTTTTCTCAGGAATAATAGCCTCAATTCCGTACTTGTCCTTCAAGCTTCTTCTATAATAGTCACCTTCCATTGCATACCTGGTACCGAGAAGGCCCACCTTCCGCATACCCTTTTTCTGTATTTCCAGTGCTACTGCATCAGCTATTCCATGGACAGGTATGCCTATGCTTTCCTCGATTTCAGAAGCATGCCTGTGCAAGGTGTTTGAGCATATGACCAGAAAATCTGCGCCGCCATTTTTCAATACACCGGCAGCCTCCTGCATCAATATCGATACAGAATTCCAGTCGCCTGAATGCATCAGGTCCGCTACCTCCTGAAACTCGACAGAATACATGAGGCATTTGGCAGAATGGAGTCCCCCCAGCTTTTCCTTTACAGCTTGATTCAATATCCTGTAATACTCAATAGATGATTCCCAACTGGTTCCACCGATCAAACCGATAGTTTTCATTTCAAAGCCTCCCGTTAAATTATTCGGATACCTTCATTGCGCCCTGCAGTATCGTGAAGGCTGTGCCTCCCACCTTTACTTCCGAAACACGGCCATCCTTCTTTTTCAAATGAACATAGACCTTTCCGGGCCTGTTGACTTCATTACCTTCTTCCCCTATAAGCTTGATTTCCTTTTCAAACCGCACAAGGCTATTAAGTGCCATATAAGCAGTAACACAGCCGTTACCGGTGCCGCAGACCGGATCCTCATCAACACCGACGCAGGGGGCAAAAGCTCTGATATGGTACTGGCAGCCCGGATCAAGGGTTTCCATTGAGAATGGGGCAATACCGACCAGCTTGTGCTTTCTGGTGAAAGCTCTTATTGCCGCCATGTCAGGGGATAGCTTCATCAGCCTGGACAGCTTTCTTACCCCGAAGACCAGCCACCAGATACCCGTTGATACCTTCAAAACAGGCAGCTCCATAAGCTCCTCAGGCTCAAGCCCGAACATCCCTGCGATTTCACCCTTGTCAGCCTCTACCTCCTCGAAGCGGGGCAAAGCCTGTGTCATCATATATACCTGCTTTCCGTCGATACTGCATAGCTCGACAGGCAATACTCCGGCTTTGGTCTCCTGGTAGAAGACACTCTTGCTGTCATCCAGTCGCCCTTCCTCATACAGAGCATGGAAGGAAGCAATTGTCGCATGACCGCATAAGTCTACCTCCGCACCGGGGGTAAAGAAACGGACTTTGAAATCCGCTTTGTCGGAGCTTGATATGAAGGCGGTTTCTGAGAGATTCATTTCCCTCGCTATTTTCTGCTTTATTTCATCACTCAGATTTTCTGCATTTGTAACCACACCTGCAGGGTTCCCTCCGAAGGGAATGCAGGTAAATGCATCAATTTGTTTTATTTTTATTTCCATATTACAACCTCCCGATTGCATTTAAACTATGGGACGCCTTGAGTAGCGCGCATCCCTTGCACAGCCGGCATTTTTTACTGATACCTCCGATAGCGCTGCCGCCAGTTTTTTGATACCCTGGGTTATTTTCTCTGAGGCTGCAAAGGTAAAATTGAGACGTATAAAGCTTTCGCCCTGGGTGCCGTCGGGATAGAAAATTTCTCCCGGCAGGTAGCTGACACCTTTTTCCGCAGCCTTTGCAACCAGCCTGTTGTTGGTCACATATCCGGGCAGACGGCACCATATGTAGAACCCGCCTTCCGGCATAGCCCATGAGGCCTGGGGCGGCATGAAGTCTTCCAAAGACTTGTTCATAAGCTCCAGCTTATATTTGTATTCTGTCCGTACTTTGTTCAGATGCTTCTCATAATACCCCTCCGAGAGAAATTCACTGAGCAGATATTGACATGGAGTGTTGGCATGAAGGTCTGTCATCTGCTTCAGCCAGGCGAATTTCCTGATCACTTGCTGAGGGGCGGCGATCCAGCCTATCCTTAATCCAATGGAAAGGGTCTTTGAAAAGGTGCTGAGGTATATGACATGCTCATACTGATCCAAAGCCTTCAGAGCTGGAAGGGCCTTCTCGGAATAGCGCAGATCGCCGTAAGGATCATCCTCTACAACGGGTATATTGTACTTATAGGAAAGGTCAAGCAGCTCATAGCGCCGCTCCAGGCTCATAACCATACCTGAGGGATTCTGGAAGGTAGGCAGTGTATATATAAACTTGGGCTTATATCTTTGTATCAGGGCTTCAAGAATATCGGTCCTCATACCCTGGCTGTCTGTCGGGACTCCGATTACCTTTGCACCTGCGGAACGGAAAATCTGAATTGCCCCGAAAAACGACGGTTCTTCAAGGATAACGGTATCTCCCGGTTTGATGAATACCCGGGCGATATAATCCAGCCCCTGCTGGGAACCGGAGAGTATCATTATATCCCTGGCACTGACAGCTGCACCTCTTGACTTCATAAGGCTGCTTATACCGGCTCTCAAGGACTGAAGCCCCTCTACCGGGTTATGGAGCAGCAGCTTTCCGCCGTAAGCACCGAACAGCTTTTCCTGCAGCTTTTCAATATCCTCAAGGGGATACAGTTCAGGAG
>JAEXXN010000076.1 GCA_023405875.1 Bacillota bacterium
TAAATGGGAATGAGCTGATTGCAAACAATAAGACGGTAATGTTTAATTATCCTATTTATAAGGCAGACGAATTTAATAATTTGATAATTGTCCTTCTAGAGTTCAAGAATAATAACAACCCGTTAGATTTTATTAATGCATTATATGCGGTTTCTGATAGCGGGGATATTGTTTGGAAAATGGAAGATGTTAAGAGAGTATTAGGTAAATTTGAACCTGACCCTCTGGTGAATTTTATAATTTCTGACAATAAAATAATCGCTGTTGATTTTTGTTCGAGGAAGTATATTATTAACCCTAATAATGGAATAGTACTAGATGTGCAAACAGGTAGGTGGTAATAAATAGGAAATGTAGAAAAACCTTGAATGTATCAATACAGCTTCGAGGGTTTTTCTTTGTGTAATTGCTTATAAGACAGTATACTATTGTTTTATGCTTTAATAGTGTAACTTACTGAAGTTTTGGCGCCAGAGAAAGCTCCGAAAAACTAAAGCTTTAGAATAAATATACTAATTCATGGTGCTAGGCACCGTAGGTTCGTAAGTTTCTATACGTTATTAATAAGATAGAAACCAACATCGAATTGATTAGTTTTTGTTAATTGAAGATGAAATTTCTACGGTTCTATAGTATTATTAAATTTAGGTAATAAGGATGATTATAGTGGGGGAGATGTTTTTTTGAAAAAAGGTTTTTTGATACATCTAATAATAATATTAGCTTTGGTATTTACTACTACGGCTAACGCTGACAACAGTAATAGTGAAGCTTCTAAGTACATTGATAGTGCAATAAGTTATATGGAGCTTGGGCAGTACAATGAAGCTATAAGAAATCTGGATAAGGCCATGCAGGTAACAGGTGAGAAACAAACAGCTTTAGCTTACAAAGCTGCCTGCTATATATACTTAGGAGATTATAATAAGGCTTTGCAAGTATATGATAGTCTTCTTAAGCTGGATCCCAAGAATATAGAATACTATATTGGCAAGGGAGACGCTTATACTCTGTTGGTCAAGTATGAAGATGCAATAAAACAGTACAATGAAGCTATAAAGCTAAACCCATATTATGCTGAAACCTATAGCAGGAAAGCGATTGCCTATGCTAGGAATAACAATGCGGCTCAAGCCTTAATAAACTTGGATGAAGCTATCAAGCTTGACCCATATACTATAAATGCTTATGAATACAAAGCTCAGATACTACACGAAAAGGGGGACGGCTCAGGGGCAAATATATGCCAAGCCATGGCATTAAGGAATAAAGGAATACAAAGTATAAACAATGCTGATTATAGCACAGGGTTGCAGCTAATAGAAAGGTCGCTAAAGTTGAATCCAAGTGATATCATTTCGTATTGCTGGGCGGCTCAAGTCAAGATAGATTTAGGGAAGAGTGAAGAAGCAATTGCTTACTATAATAAGGGACTGGAGTTAGGGAAAGACAAATTGATGGCTTATTACTACAAAGGGATTTTTCTTAACTCACATGAAAGAAGTACTGAAGCTGATGCTTGCTTTGAGGCTGGCCTGGCAGTTAAAGCGAAAACTGAATTCGATTTTTATTACAGAGGTTTGATTCTTGATAATATCGGAAGGCAGAATGAGGCACTTGATGACTTTAGTAGAAGCATTCAGATGAATCCTGGCTTTGCTTATGCTTACTATAATAGGGGAAGCGTACTAAACAGATTAGAAAAGTATGACTTGGCAATATCAGATTTTGATAAAGCTATAAGCTTAAACTCATATATTGCAGATTTCTATTTAGGCAAAGCAGACTTGTTTAGGAGGCAGAAAAAGTATGAGGAAAGCCTTGAACCTCTAAAGATGGTTATAAAATTGAACCCATATTTGCTTTCGGCTTACTATGAAATTGCTGATTCTCTACTGGAACTGAGACGCTTTGACGAAGCTTTACAGTATTATGAGGTGATAGTTGATTCCAACCCTACGGATATTACAGATTTCCGTTGGGCGATTGAGAGAATACTGTACCTTAAGGAGTATTCCGACGCGGTTAAATACTGCGATTATGCACTGAATAAGTGTCCTGATTACTATGAGATAGATGAAATATATTCTATGAAGGCATCAGCGCTATATCTGCTTGGCAAATATGATGAAGGTTCGAAATGTTTCGATCTGGCATTCGGTATTACCGTAGATATGTCTGCTATTTACATTGATAAGGGCGATGTACTTACTAAGATAAAAAGATATGATGAAGCATTAGAATGCTATGATAATGCGATTAAAGATTTTCCTGAATTTGATCAGACATATACTTTAAAGGGCGATGTTTACTGTGAGATGGGTAACTATACTGAGGCATTAAAATGGTACGAAATAGCAATAAATTATGGAGATACACCATATAACCAGACGAAAAAAGGTCAGGCGCTATATAACTTAAAGAGGTATGAAGAAGCCATTGTATGCTTTAATGATGCAACATCAAGAGCCCAACGATTTGATACCCCGTATTATTATGCTGCATGCTCCTATGCTATGCTGAACAGACCGGATGAAGCAGTTAAAAATCTTAAAGTAGCGATAGAGCTTCATCCTGAGTATAAGAATGATGCCAAGAATGACAAGGCATTTGACAATATAAGATACAGAACAGATTTTAAAGCAGTAATGGGTATGTAGATGCAGACAGAGCTATTTAACATATAAATTAATAAAGTATACAATCAAATACTATTAGGACCAATATGCAAGCTTTTTAGGGTATGATGTAAGCATCCCAGCAGACTGGTATATTATTAAGAAAAATTGTATATACAAATAAATTCTGAAGATAGGCATATCACATAATTTGTGAAGTGCCTGTCTTTTATTTTTGGTGAGTGTGCTGATATACTTTCGTAATATGTTATTATTTTCTGGACCTGGATATGCCGTTAAAGGATATTGCATATCAGAATATTGTGAGTTATAATGAAAATGAGGTGAACGTTTATGAACGAAAATGAACGATTGAATCAAATAATGAACATATTATATCAGGAAGAGTCGATAACTGCGGAAAAACTGGAAAAGTTATTCAAGGTTTCCCCTGTTACAATACGAAGAGATCTTCAGAAGCTGTATGAGAAAGGTCTGATTGTGCGTTTCAGGGGTGGAGCAATGTTGGCTACTTCATCATTTGGTCATGAACCTGCTCTATTTGAAAGAGAACCGGAAAACTTGCAGAAAAAGCATCAGATCGGAAAAGCTGCTGCCAAGCTGGTCAATGATGGTGAAGTCATTGCCTTGGATGTGGGAAGCACAACCATGGAGTTAGCCAAGGCCTTACGGAACCGCAGTAATATAACAGTATTCACTGCCAGCCTGCCGATAGCAAGTATATTTCTGAATACAAACGTCAAGGTGTTTTTGGTAGGGGGCATGCTGCAGCACAAAGAAAACTGCATAGGAGGCCCAATCGCGAGAAATGTAATCAGGCAATATCACTTTGATAAGTTTTTTCTGGGTGCTGCAGGAATATCCGAGAGCTCTGGAATAACTGATTTCGGAATGGATGAGGTTGAGACAAAGAAAGCATATATAGAACGCTCAAAAGAGGTCATTGCTCTGGCAGATTCCAGCAAATTCGGGAAAGTATCCTTCATTACAATCTGCAAATTCAGTGATGTCAAGCATATCGTTACTGATGGGGAAATTGATCCTCAAATACAATATAGTCTGAAGAAAAGGGGTGTGGATATAGTGGTTGCAGACAACAATGAGGATTTGATTTAATAATAATCAAATTGAAAAGGAGAAATTTCAATGGGTAAAAGAATTGCTATTTTAGGTAGCAGCGGAGGAAACCTCTATAACTTAGGTGGCAAAGACCCAAAGAACCTGCTGGGAGAAACCGTTCAACAAATAAAAGCGGCAGGGATGGAGGTTGGTGCAATACAATTTATTGCAGCAGAAGCTTCCATGGATTTTATCAAGCCCACAACTACAGCGCATTTATGGGTTTGGAATGGCAGCGATTTTGAAGTGATGCTAAGCGGAACTCTTCAAGAAGTAAATGAAGCAGCAATGCTCGAGGACAAAAAGATAGCCCAATTGATTGAAGAGGGAGGAATTGACGGATTAATCCTCGCAAGTGCCGATCCCGAAAAAACAAATCATGGAGCAATAAAAGCAGCAGTAAAAGCCAAACTGGTGGCAACAGGCACAGGCGGGACGTCGATGGCAAAGGTTCAATCACAAGGCTTGAATGTCATTGCTGTTTCCGGCACTACAGGTACAACAAACCGAACAAGGGCAGTAGCGAATATTTATGCTCTGGCAAAGCACTGGGATATAAAATACAGGCCAACTATAGGTAACGCCGGTGAAATAAATACTTCAGGCAGCATCCTGTCAAGAATAAGCCTTCGTGGGATTTTGATGGCTTCAATGCCTGGTTTTATTGCAATGGCCCTCACTCTTTTCATAAGTAAAATTCCTGGAACACCGGAATCTGTGACCAAATTGTTTGATATTATGATTGCTGCGCTTCCTGTGATTGTTGCAGCTGTGGCAGCAAAACAGGTATCCGGGATGAATGAAGTGGCTATAGTAGCCGGTGTAGTTGCCGGTACATTATCAGTAAGCGGAGGATTAATCGGCGGAATTATTGGTGGTATAATTGCTGGTATTCTTGTTCAGCTTTTCCTTTTAAAATGCCTGGAATGGCGTTTTCCTGCGACTACTGCAAATATTGTTTCCGGTGGGCTTGCAGGTTTGATCGGCGGACTGGTGGTTTATTTCCTTGTTGGACCATTAGCGCTTATGCTAGGGAACGGGATCCGGTCATTGATTGAAATGGCACTGGAATTCAGCCCTGTTTTATGTGGAGCTGTGGCGGGATTGCTGATATGGCCGGCAATTATAGGTGGTGTATACCATGCGGCCATTCTGCCGATAGTTATGCTTGAAATGGAGAAAACGGGCAACAGCTTCCTGGGTGCAATTGATATGTGCGGTTTGGTAATGGTGTCTGCAGGAATTACTCTGGCAAATATCGTATATCCAAGGATCAAATCTGAAGCGGCAGTTGCGACTCCCGGATTTATTATAAATGTGGCATTCGGTACATTCGTAGAAGCTGCTTACCCATTTATGTTCTCAAATAAAATCGTATTCGGCGGCGCTTTGATATCCGCTTGTATATCCGGTGCTTTAGTAGGATTTTTTGACGTAAGGGGAACTGCCTATGTACCCTCCGTTTTGGCACCCAGTTTATCCAACCATCCGGCCGGCTTTATAATCAGTATGCTGGTTGCAATGGCCTGTGCATTCCTGATAACACTTATGGCTAATAAAATTAGCAGAGTAAAGGATGCAAAAACAGAAGATACTATTTCATTAAGTTAGAGAGGTAAAATATTTATGATACATGCTGATATGAAGAGAAAAATGGAAATAGCAAGATTAAAGGTTATGAACGCAATAAAAGAGCATGGAGGGACAACACTTTTATCAACAGGTATAACCGGGGATGATGCCCGCATGGCAAAGGCAGCTGTTGATGCAGGTGCAAGGATGCTTGAACCGAATCATCCGGCAGTTGTATTGGCGAGAGGCTACAAAGGCATTACCAGTATGCATAAGGCAGAACTATCCCG
>JAEXXN010000265.1 GCA_023405875.1 Bacillota bacterium
ATAACAGTTTTCTCCTCCCAAGGCATAAAAACAACTCCTTACTAAGCGTATTTCATGCCCTAATTTTATCAAAAACTGTATACTATGTCTCCGAACAATCTGTATACTATGTTACCAGACTATACACTCCGTGTCGTTCCCGATAAATACACCGTTAAGGTGTATTTTTTCGTCCCCTGAATAATTGACAGGGTGCGAGTCAATATTATACAATGTAAATGCAAATTATTTGCAAAAAGGGGAAGAACGAATGAGAAGAGCAACAGCAATAATAATCATGGCAGCATTACTTGCAATGATGTTTTCAGGCTGCGCCGGTCCTGGGAAAAAGCCGGCTGACGGCAGAATGAACATATATGCCAGTTTTTATCCGATGTATTTTCTTGCAAGTGAAATAGCAGGGGAAAAGGCCCGGGTAACCTCAATGGTACCTGCAGGGGTGGAGCCTCACGATTGGGAGCCTACTCCCAAATTTGCAGCACAGCTGAACAGTGCAGATATGCTTATATATAACGGAGCAGGAATGGAGACCTGGATGGAAAACCTCCTGTCGATTATAGAAAGTGATAAGACAAGCATGGTAGATACCAGCAAGGGTATAGAGCTGATTGAGGCAGACGGGCATGAAGAAGGATCGGAAGCGGAAGAGGAGCATGAGCATGGCGAGCATGACCCTCATATATGGGTAAGCCCGTTGAGGCTGATGCAGCAGGCCCGGAATGTATATGAAGCCCTTGTGGAAGCGGATCCACAGAACACAGAGTATTATAAAGGCAATATGGCGGAGCTGGAAGCAAAGCTCAAAAAACTGGACCAGGATATAAGGGACGCTTCAAAGGACTTCAAGAGCAACGTTATAGTCGTGTCCCATGAAGCCTTCGGCTATTTCGCAAAGGATTACAGCTTGAAGCAGATAGCGATCAGGGGAGTGAATCCCCAGGATGAACCAAGCCCGTCGCAGATGGCCGAGTTGGTTAAAATTTGCAGGGCAAACAATGTCAGGTACATATTTTTTGAGAAGCTGACAAGTCCGAAGCTGTCGGAGACCCTGGCCAGGGAAGTGGGAGCAGGGACTATGGTGCTGAACGACGCCGCAGGCTTGAGTGATGAGGACGTCAAGGCAGGGAAGGACTATATAACAGTCATGTATGAGAATCTTGACAATCTGAAAAAGGCGTTGGGTGATTAAATGGAAACAGCTATCGTAAAAATGGAGAATATTACCTTCGGATATGGAAGGACAAATGTGCTGGAGGATGTCAGTACAACAATATATGACGGAGATTTTATGGGGATAGTAGGTCCCAACGGTTCGGGCAAAAGTACCATGCTCAAGCTGTTCCTCGGCTTGCTTAAGCCTCAGAAGGGAACAGTTAAGGTTTTCGGTACCGATATCAACAGATTCGACCAATGGGGAAGGATAGGCTACATCCCTCAGAAGGCGACCTCCTTCAACCAGGGCTTCCCTGCAACTGTGGAAGAGGTGGTCTCGGCAAATCTTTATCCTATGCTGGGACTAGCCGGACGCATGGGAAAGGAACATAGGGAAAAGGTCGACGAGGCACTGAGGATAGTGGACATGCTGGATTATAAGAAGAGGATAATCGGCAGGCTTTCGGGAGGGCAGCAGCAGCGGGTATTTATAGCAAAGTCCCTTGTAAGCTCGCCGGGAATAATATTCATGGATGAGCCTACGGTAGGCATTGATCAGAAATCTGAGGAAAGCTTCTATGAGCTGATGGGAGCACTTAACAAGAGCAGAGGGATAACCCTGGTAATTGTTACCCATGATATCGGAGCTATTGATAACAGGGTCAACAGGGTGCTGTGCCTGTCGGAGGGAAAGCTTCATGAGCATGATTGCTCGGTCAGCAGGGCTACGGATATATTCAGGGAAGTATATGATGATGGCAGCAGGTCCCAAATAACCCACAGGCATTAGGGAGGTATTCTGATGTTGGAATTGTTTAGTTTTGAATTTATGCAGAGGGCTTTTATAGCAGGACTCCTGGTAGCTGTGATATGTCCCATGATCGGAACCTTTGTGGTCATGAGAAGGCTCTCTATGATAGGGGATACTCTTTCCCACGCTTCTCTGGCAGGTATTGCAGCCGGAATGCTGGGGGGCTTTTATCCTTTGCTGGGAGCCTTGATTTTTTCCATTGCTGCGGCAATAGGGATTGAAAAGCTGAGAAAAAGGTTTTCTCAGTATGCAGAGCTGTCGATATCCATAGTTCTTTCTGCAAGCATCGGCTTGGCGGTTGTACTGATAAGCCTTTCAAAATCCTTTAATGCCGATCTGATGAGCTATCTGTTCGGAAGCATAATTGCCGTCAATATGACGGATATTTATATAATACTTGCCTTGAGTATTATAATACTCATTTCGGTATGGCTGCTGTACAAGGAATTCTTTTATATATCCTTTGATGAGGAGGGTGCTGAGCTTGCAGGGATACCTGTGTCGGCCCTCAACACATATTTTACAGTGCTGACTGCAATGACCATTGTAGTTTCCATGAGAGTTGCAGGTATGCTTCTGGTTTCTTCGCTCATGGTGGTGCCGGTGTCCTGCGGCC
>JAEXXN010000271.1 GCA_023405875.1 Bacillota bacterium
ATAACAGTTTTCTCCTCCCAAGGCATAAAAACAACTCCTTACTAAGCGTATTTCATGCCCTAATTTTATCAAAAACTGTATACTATGTCTCCGAACAATCTGTATACTATGTTACCAGACTATACACCCCGTGTCGTTCCGATTGTTGCACATCATTTTTATGTCGCATTCTTCTACTTTCCTCCAGCCTTATCTGAAGTCCTCCATAAACTTCTCCGCATACCGGGGTTCCCATTTCCGTTCTACCAGGGGTGGCGCTTCCTTCTGCTGTTTTATCCTGTCCTCGTAGTTGGTTTTTTCTTCCCGATATATTATTCCCAGCGGTATTCCGCCGTCTCCCCATTCCAGGGACTTCTTCAAAGCTTCAGCCAGGTCCGTATTGTTGTAGGAACCGGAATCCAGATAGTAGACCCTTTCCTTATACCATTTGAAGGTATTCACGTGATTGAATGCAACACATGGCTGAAGTACATCTATCAAAGCATAGCCCCTGTAATTTATCGCTTCCTTCAATATTGCCGTCAAGTGCTTCTGATCCCCCGAGAAGGCTCTTGCTACAAAGCCGCAGCCTGCGGCAAGGGCAAGGGTAAGGGGCTTGAGAGCGTCGGACATGCTGCCCCCGGGCTGCATGGAGGTTTTGTGTCCCTTTTCGGTCGTAGGAGATGCCTGGCCTTTGGTCAATCCGTATATCTGATTGTCATGGACTACATGAGTTATATCCACATTTCGCCTTATTGCATGAATAAGGTGGTTTCCTCCCTCTCCATAGGAGTCGCCGTCCCCGGAATGGATAATGACCTTTAAAGCTTTATTGGCTATTTTTATTCCCTGGGCGGGGGGTACCGCTCTTCCGTGAAGGCCGTTGAACCCGTTTGAATATACATAATGGGGAGTTTTGGCAGCCTGGCCTATTCCCGATACTATTACAGCCTGGTGAGGCTTTATTTCAAGCTCTGCCAAAGCCTGCCTGAGAGAATCAAGTATGCCGTAGTTGCCGCAGCCGGGGCACCAGGAGATATCTCCATCAACCTTGTACATATTTGCATCCGGCATCTAAAGCACCTCCTTTTTAACTTTATCGTATATGGTATATGCACACATCTGCCTTCCGTCATAGTTCAATATGCCGTGGTCCATGGAAATTCCCGTTTCCTGCCTTATCAGCCTTGCAAGCTGTCCGGTATAGTTCTGTTCGACATTGACCAGCTTATTTGCACATTCCGCATATTTTTTTATAAGCTTTGAAGGAAATGGATACAGATCGCCAAACACAAGGGCGCCGGCAGAAATACCATCCTTTTGGAGAAGCTCCACAGCCTCTCTCAGAGGGCCGTACATGGAGCCCCAGCCCACAAGCAGCAGCCCGGGAGACTCGGCTCCGAAAAATTCAGGCTCCTGCAGCTCCTCAACCAAACCTTCAAGCTTCCTCATCCTCTTATGCATCATGTCCCTGCGTACCTCCGCAGACTCCGATATGTGGCCATATTCATCGTGCTCATGGCTATCTGCAAAGGCTACGGCCCCTTCAGCCTCTCCCGGGATGATCCTTGGGGAGATTCCGTTCCCGGTGAGCCTATAGCTTTTATAAGTATCACTGCCCAATTGCTCCACGGACAGGAGGCACCTTTCCACAGTTATTCTCCCGAAATCGTAAGGGGGTATTGTAACGGCAGAATCCGCCAGATACTGGTCTGTAAGCAGGATCACCAGCATATTGTATTTGTCTGCAATATTCAAGGCCCTTGCAGTCTGGTAAAAACAATCCTCCGGATTTCTCAGGGCAATAACCATCCGTGGAAATTCTCCATGGCCTGCGGACAGTACAAAATCCAGATCGCTCTGCTCGGTGCGTGTAGCTATGCCTGTAGATGGCCCCGGCCTCTGGGAATTTACGACTACTAAAGGGACTTCCATTATTCCCTGAAGGCTCAGCCCCTCTACCATAAGGGCAAAACCTCCCCCTGAGGTCGCGGTCATAGACCTTACTCCTGCAAAGGATGCTCCAAGTACCATATTGATAGCCGAAAGTTCATCCTCTACCTGCTCAACAACAATTCCGGCTTCCTCCTGATTTATGGAGAGCTGCTTCATGATGCTGGTAGCAGGAGTCATCGGATAAGCTGCGAAGAATCCTGTACCGCCTGCCAAAGCTCCCAGGGCAACAGCTTCATTGCCGTTTATGATTATGTGCTCATCCCCGGCCGGTTTGTCTATCTCAAAGACCTTCTCAACGGCTTCATAACCCTTGATGAAGGAGTTGAAGGCGGCATCGGGATTTTTCCCTTTGAATTTCCACTTAAAGACCTCTTCTGCGAAATCGGTGGATTCTCCCAGAATCCGCAGTGCCGCTCCCGCAGCTGCCGGGCCGTAAGCCCTGCTGTTATCGGTCTCCTTTGCTATCCTGTCTACAGGGATATGCAGCAGCCTGGCGTCATTTATCTCAATGGCTTCATCACATAGTATGACCCCACCCTCTTCGAGCCGTTCCCTGTGCAAGTCAATTGTTTCCCTGTTGAGGGCGATTATGAGGTTTAATGTGGGCCAGTGTGAATAAATAGGCTCGGTACCGAATCTTATCTGAACAAAATTGTGGCCGCCACGGACTCTGGACATATAGTCCTTGGAGGAGTGTATAAAGTACCCCTTCCGCTTCAATATCCTTTCAAGCAATGTGCTTAAGGTATCTATGCCCTGGCCTGCGGCACCTCCCACCAGAATATTGTATTTCATGCCAACACCTCAAATAATGAACTTACAGCTTCATTCAACGCTTCAATAGCGTCCTGTTTTAAAGCTGTATACAGTTATTATAGAATTCTTATCTATTATATGTAAATATACTTTATAATTGCGGTCGTCCGCAAAAGTATATTTTAATGGAGCAGTTGAGGACACCGTACATAAAATGGATCATCATACCGTAAGGGAGGATGATGGGACCTGACAGGCATTGACAAGGACACCGGCCATGGAGAGCCGGTGTTGAGGGAGAAAGCGGGGGTACCATAGGGCTAAAAAAGCCTATATATCAGGCGTTTTTTATATTACCCGGTATATAGGCATTATTTTATCGACAGTCATGGAAAATTCAATCATTATGTCTGTATGGCCGGTATTCTCGTAGTATATACACTAAAGCCTTGAGCCCATCACATGTACTTCCGCAAGTGCCTTTGTGTTTTGTGCCACCGGCATGTAGTCGTCGGTACATGCGCCATAAACATGAATAAGGTCCATTTCCTTATACTCACATATATCTTCAAAAGCGGTCTTTACCAGCTCCGGCCCGCTGTTCGGAAGGTCCCCGCCGTAAGTCATAAGAAGAGAGACCTTCTTGCCTTTATAGCAGCCCTCTACCTTGCCCAGGGCATAGCATCTGTCCATAAATGCCTTCAACTGTGCGGTTACGCCCCACCAGTAAATAGGGGTCGCATATATTACCGTATCAGCCTGGCGGAACAGGGGGTAGAGCTCCTGCATATCATCCTCTATAGCGCATTGTCCTGGGGAAATATTGCGGCAGGCCTCGCAGGCATTGCACCCATGAATGCTCTTGTCATTCAGGTATATCTTTGTGATTTCTGCAGAGTTGCCGGTTTCCTTTATACCCTTGATATATTCATCCAGCAATAAACCGGTATTCCCGTTCTTCCTGGGGCTTCCCAACAGTGCCAATACTTTCATTCTATTGACCCCCATTACTTATTTCCATACTTGTGCCGTATAAATTCCTTAAATTTTTCAAGCTCCTCCATAGCCTCGGGAGAAAAGTCCTCCTCCGTTTTATAGGCATCACGTGAGGCGCTGACCACAAAGTTCCCAGCTGAGCTGTTCAGGAGCTTTTCTGCTGTTTCACGTATATTACTTCTGCATAGAAGATAATCTATCGATACATCAAAAAAATCAGCCAACCTGATCAAGGTCTCCTTATCCGGAAACCTGACGTTTGTTTCATATTTTGACACTGCTGAATATGATACATTCAGCTTGCCCGCAAGGTCATCCCTCGTCAGCTTTTTTTCTTCTCTTAATTGCTTCAATCTATCGCCAAGCTCCATATATCACACCTCTCTCTAAGATGTTAACACAATTTGTCCAAAGGGAGTATAAAGTGGACAAAAGGGGGCAATAATTGTTGACAATGGACACACAGTCCAGTAACATATAATTATTGTTGGACTGTACGTCTAATTTATCCGGGGGGTGATGACTTGAATTGGGATTTCTACGATACAGAATATAAAAAATGTAATCCTGAAATATCAGTGCTTGTCAGGATCAGAAGGAGGTTGTGCCTGATGGTTGAAGAGCTTGGCTTTAATAAAAAATTGGACGAAGTGTCTAAAGAGCCGGAAGAGAAAATATTGCTCAGATGCAATACATCCAGCTGCTTTGACAAGTACAATATCTGCTGCAAGGCATGTGATATCAAGAATTGCCGGTATAAATGCAATTTTTTGGACAAGAAGGTATGTGAGCACCAATATATGGGCTGAGCTGTCGGTATAACGCCTGTGGATATGTGGATAACTTTCGGAAAATTCCGTAGGCAGGAGTTCCTTGATGCAATGGATCTATTTGGAGACAAACAGGTCCATTTTTATTTTATTAATTGGGAAAATATATTTTTATAAATTTGCAGCACTTTAAGGTTCTCCGGTGTCTTTATTATTAAGGAGGGGGATGAAGTGAAAGAAATCGATGAAATTATAAAAAAATATGGAGCAATGGTCTATCGCCTGGCTTACCTGTACTCAAACGACAGGCACCTATCTGAGGATATAAGCCAGGAGGTATTTCTTGCGGCTTATAAAAATCTTGACTCTATACATGAGGTCAAGGCATGGCTTGCCAGAAGCACCATCAACAGGGCGAGGAATGTACTGCGCACACAGCTCAGGCATCCGGAGACCGAGCTCCCTGAGGAACCAGCCGATATGGGAAAGGAGCTGTATGAGGACGCCGAGGTGCTGGATGCAATAGCAAAGCTTCCGCTGCACTACAGGGAGGTCATCATACTCACCTATTACCAGGGCTATAGTGCCCAGGAAATCGCAGAGGAGCTGGATACTCCCCCTGGCACCATAAGAAGCCGTTTATGCCGCGCACGGAAGGAATTGAAGGAAGTATTGGAGGGAATGAAATGAAACGACCATTGGAGGATATTTTAAAAGATCTACCGAATGTTGCGGACAAGAACATATCTGTCCCGGAAATATCGATAAACAGGTCACAAAAGATAACAAGCAAAAAGAAAAGGCGGGGGTGGGTATATGCCCTGTCCGG
>JAEXXN010000310.1 GCA_023405875.1 Bacillota bacterium
GTATATACCAGCAGAAATTTAAGCTCCTGCTCCTCTCCCACCTTGAATTCCTTATAAACTATATCATCACAATCCTTGAGGCGCTCCTTCAATCGCTTTGTGTTTTCCTCTATGCTCCTCGAATTGATCAGCTTCCCCATTTCGTTTTCTTTCTTTGCCTTGTCATCCTTCCTGCCTGAAAAGAAACCCATATAATGCCTCCCTCAATTTATCCGTTACAACCTGGCTATTACAAATAGTACAAAGGGCAGAAATATCAGCACCAGTCCCAAGCTCAGGGCTGCTGCCGCGTCCTTGCGGAATTTGACCTTTTTGAAATATCTGTAGTCCTCCAGGATGGTATATAAGCCTATTGCCACCATTGTTATCACTACAGTGACATCAAGGAAGCTTCTGATATTATCTTTTATTATGCCGAACATTACATCTGCACCCTTCCTTCAGTTGGTACTGCGGAACGCATGGAATGCGTTCCTTACACTAACATTGGATGTAGTTTATACAAAAATAGCCGTATATATGCAAAAGACCCGCCGACATCAACATCAGCAGGTCTTTCTGTTACATATACTTTTCTATTAACTCCAGATCACTCAATCTATCCACATCATTTCCTATCTCGGCATAAGGAGATATGATAGCCGCTCCTCTTATTCCCAGCAGGGTCTCGCACTTCCTTTGAATTGCATTTATAGTCAGTATTCCAAGAGCAAGTCTCAGGAGAAAACCAAAGCCCAGGACCCTTGCCATCTTGGTAGGGCTCTTCCTGTAATCCAGCATCTTCTCCACAAAATCCTTGCACTTATCCTTTATTACGGGATTGAAGTAAAATACATTACCCCCTGTGAACTGTCCCTCCCAGAGACGTGCATAGGTCCTCCTGACCCCGGGGTATTTCATATCGTTGACCTTCTTGTCTACAATGGAATAGCACAAATCCACGTCCTTCTGCCTGCACCTTTCTATGAAATCCTCTATAGCTTCCTTTGTGATCATGGGTATATCCGAGGTTACAATGAGTATCTCCTTATCGGCCGGGAAGCATTCCAGCGCAAGCAGGATGTTGGAAACGATAGAATCAGTGCCTTCGATTATATTGTCCACCATATAGCCTATAGCCTGCTCCAGTTTGTCCTTGGGCCCGACAACGGCTATTCTGTTTATCTGACTGGATTTTCTCAGGGTTTCCACTACATACTCTATCATGTATTTATCCTTGATTTTGTAAAAGGCTTTATTGACCCTCTCTTCAGAGCTGTTATTGCTGATATCCTTTTTTTCTCCTGCAAGGACTATAACATCCACTTGGCTCAACCCCTTTTCACAGGCGACCGCTGGTCGCCCCTACATAGCAGGCAGGCACCGAGACCCGCCTCCATTATTTACATTATTGACCGTCCGGCTCGTTTTCAGCCACTTTTATAATATATTTTTCTGCATTTTCAATATGCTCTTTGGCTATTTTTTCTGCCATATCAATATCTCTTCTTGAAATCGCCTCTGCTATTTCAAAATGATCCTTTGCCAGAGCCTTTGATTTGTTGGATTTGCTTATATACATTATCCTGAACCGCTGAACCTGTTCCCTCAAGTTGTTGTTTATCTGCATCAGCTTTTCATTTCTTGTTGCCTTGAATATATTATCATGAAACTCAATATCCGCCTGCACGATGCCCTCAAAATCGTCTGCTTCTATGGCTTTATCAAACTGCATGGCATTAAGCTCAATCTGCTTGATTTCCTCGTCAGTTATCCTGAGTGCTGCAAGGCTCGAAGCCAGACCCTCCAGCGCCGCTCTGATCTCCAGTACATCTGTTATATCCTTAATGGAAAGATCCGCAACATACGCACCCTTCCTGGGTATCATAATAACCAGACCTTCAAGCTCAAGCTTTCTTATGGCTTCTCTGATCGGAGTCCTGCTGACTCCCAGCTTTTCTGCCAGCTGTACCTCCATAAGCCTTTCTCCGGGCTTCAGTACTCCTGATATTATTGCTCCTCTGACCGACTCAAATACTACTTCCCGCAAAGGTTTATAGTTGTCCAATTTCAATTCAAGAAAATCGTTTTCCATTATTATCGCCCCCTGTTAGAATTATCATGCATCTATTAATTAAAAATCCCAGGTCTGATTGGTACTCTTGACTACAAAAATATCGCTAACCATTCCCTTTATATGATCATACGCATCATATGCAGCTGCATTATCCTTAAATATCCCAAATACCGTAGGGCCGCTGCCGCTCATCATACTTCCCAGAGCCCCATATTCCACAAGCTTTTCCTTTAACTCGGATATCTGAGGGCACTTCCGGATCGTCACAGTTTCCAGTACATTGCACATGTTTCCTGCAATTCCCTTCAGATCTCCCTTCTCTATACAGCCTATCATATCCTTTATATCAGGCCTTTCAGTTATGCTTTCAAGCACCAGACCCTCATATACCTCTTTGGTGGATATGCTCACAGACGGTTTTGCCAGCAGGATGGTGCAGTCAGGAACACCCGGCAGGGACGTCAGCTTATCACCCAGACCCTCTGCCAGTGCAGTGCCTCCCTGGATACAAAAGGGC
>JAEXXN010000316.1 GCA_023405875.1 Bacillota bacterium
TATTTCCTTCATAGTACCTGCAGGCTATTTCAGGTACGGTACTATCTGAACCTTTTACTGATCTCTTCTTCAATGATTTCAGGCTCCAATCCCTTTATACAGCCTCCATGGCTTGCAACTTCCTTTACAATACTTGAGCTCAGATATGAGTATCTGCTGCTGGTCATCATAAATACCGTTTCAATATCAGGGTTAAGCTTTTTATTCATCAAAGCCATCTGCAGCTCATATTCAAAATCTGAAACTGCTCTTAAGCCCTTCACAATGGCATTGGCATTTTTGCTTTTGGCATATTCCGTCAAAAGTCCTGAGAAGCTGTCTATCTCGACATTTTCTATAGAACCGCAGGTTTGCCTTAACAACTGGACTCTTTCTTCAACAGAAAACAACGGTGTTTTGTTAGGATTGTTCAATACTGCAACTATTACCTTATCAAAAAGCGACCCTGACCTTTTTATTATATCAATATGCCCATTGGTTGCCGGATCAAAGCTCCCGGGACAAATCGCGATTTTCATTTTCTTCCTCCTCATGCTGCTTATGTTTGTCAATGTTGTAAAATGACAGGCCGGTGTTTCCATATTTCTTAACACGGTATAAAACAAGCCTTCCTACCTTATGCGGCATATCATCCTTTGAATCATGCTCCACAACGATCAAGCCGGACTGCGAAAGTATCGGATTTCTGTCGATAGCAGCCAGGGCATTCTGCGCCATTCCTGCACTGTATGGAGGATCTATAAAGATAATATCAAACTGCTTATTATATTTATGCAGCTTATTTATAGCCGACTCATAGTCTGTGTGAAAAACCTCCACACCCTCGGATATTTTCAGGCGTTCCAGGTTTCCCTTCAGCACCTTTATACTCTTAATTCCGGAATCTATAAAAACTACATGGCTCGCTCCGCGGCTCAATGCCTCAATACCTATGGCTCCTGTACCGCCGAACAGGTCCAGAAAATTACAATCAATCACAGCTTCCCCAAGTATGTTAAAAAGGGATTCCTTGACCATGTCGGTTGTAGGCCTTATATCCGTACCTTCTATTCGCTCAAGCCGCCTTCCCCTGTACTCTCCTGCGATAACCCGCAAAGGACTACCTCCTTTTTACAATTATACTATATTTACAAAACAACTCAATTGTATCATTAAATATATTATTCTCAGATTTCAAAACTGCTATTAACTTTGTTTGCTATTCTCAATGCAACCCACAGTTCAAGCGATTTTGGCACAATATATTTTTATTTTAGCATAAGTACTATTATTTTACAAAAGCATATTTATACTTTAGCAAAAGATATCGAAGATTGCGAAGCAAGCTTCAGGCACGGGGTACGAGACGGAACGGTTCGTAACCGTTCCGTTTGTTGCACAATCTTCTGCATATAAAATATGCTCATACTAAAATTATTTTTGAATAAAAAAACATATATTGAACACCATATATATCAGGGATGTTAGTTAATTGTGGGTTTGAGATTTATTTCTCACATTCGCCCTACAGAATTAATCCTACTATTTGGGTATATTCTGAAAACTATATTTCCCCATAGAGCTCTTCCTTCAATTTCTCCTCTCCCGATACTGGTGCCAAATACTTTATGATTTTGTAAGGTATTGCCACCAGTATTTTTTTTAATTTTCCATGAAAAAAATAACGGCGCCGACCCTTTGGGCCGGCGCCTTGTACTGCTTTATCTTCTTCCTGACATGCTTCTTTCTGCCTGTTCAATCATTCTTCTTACCATTTCTCCGCCTACTTTACCGCACTCCCAGGATGTTTTGTCGCCATTGTATCCTGTAAGATCTGTACCCAGTTCAGTAGCTATCTGGTCCCTGAAAGTCTTTAAAGCAGCTTTTGCTTCTGGTACCAGTGTCTGATTTGATGAACTTGTATTTCTCTGCATATGTAGCACCTCCTGTTTGTTTTGCTAATATTAATTTACTCCATTTACAAATATTTAAACCGTGTAAATTATGTTAACAAAGGAAATTATATTATAAAACAAAACAGATTTGTGCGAAATGGAACCCATACAATGCGTTCCGTACTAATTTAATGTTATTTCCTCCAATATTTTCTGGAACCTGCTGTCCAGGATTATTTTCATCCTTTTGTATTCTTCCCTGGAAAGCCTGTCGTTTTCATATATGTATTCCACCGCTTCCTTT
The DNA here is from genome assembly GCA_023405875.1 of Bacillota bacterium. Classification (GTDB taxonomy): domain Bacteria; phylum Bacillota; class Clostridia; order Lutisporales; family Lutisporaceae; genus BRH-c25. Next base: position 2,179 of record JAEXXN010000316.1, read on the forward strand.
GAAAGCTTTAAAAGCTTTACATCCCGGAATATATCTGCCAGCTTGAAGCCCGGAAGCCCGTGCTGCCTTTGTCCCAATATCTCGCCGGTACCCCTGAATTCCATATCCTTTTCAGCCACTTCAAAGCCATTTTCTGTTTTTGTCATATATTTGAGCCTTTCCTGGGCCACCTCACTTTTTGTATCGGAAATGAGGATACAATAGGATTGGTGTTCTCCCCTTCCGACCCTGCCGCGCAATTGGTGCAACTGTGCCATCCCGAACCTGTCGGCATCCTCTATTACCATTATGGTTGCATTCGGTATATTCACCCCTACCTCGATGACGGTAGTAGACACAAGTATCTGTAGCTTGTTCTCCCTGAAGCTTTCCATTACCTCATTCTTTTCATCCGACTTCATTTTCCCATGCAGCAGGCCTACCTTGTACCTGTTAAAATACTGGGCGCTTATCTCTTCCCTGTATTCTACCGCCGAGTTGAGCTCCAGCTTATCCGATTCCTCCACAAGGGGGCAAACGAAGTATGCCTGTCTTCCCTCATTGAGCTGTTTTTTTACGAAATTCATGAGCCTTTCCTTTTTGGCGGTATCCACAAAATAGGTCAGGACCGGTTTTCTTCCCGGAGGCATTTCATCTATTATTGATACATCCAGATCCCCGTAAACTATAAGCGAAAGCGTCCTGGGAATAGGCGTCGCCGTCATTACAAGCATGTCAGGGTTATCCCCCTTTGCGGACAGCAGTGCTCTCTGCCTTACGCCGAACCGGTGCTGTTCATCTGTTATTACAAGCCCCAGCCTGCTATAGGTCACAGAATTCTGGATCAGCGCATGGGTCCCTACCAGTATATTTATTTCTCCCCTTTGAACTGACGCTATTATTTTTTCCTTTTCTTTTGCAGGCATATGCCCCGTAAGCAGGCCGACGGATATTCCTGTATTCCTGAACAGCTGCTCAAGGGTACACATATGCTGTTCGGCCAATATCTCGGTGGGAGCCATCATAATTCCCTGATATCCGCTTCTGACACATTTAAACAGTGCCAGAGCAGCAACTGCCGTTTTTCCGGAGCCTACGTCTCCCTGAACCAATCTGTTCAT
>JAEXXN010000338.1 GCA_023405875.1 Bacillota bacterium
TAGTAGGCTCTGCCGTCGGTTATGGGATGTGCGGCGGAAGAGCAATTGTAGAGCTTATGTATTGCGACTTCCTGGGAAGGGCGGGAGATGAGATATTCAACCAGCTTCCCAAATGGCAGGCAATGAGCGCAGGAGTGCTTAAGATGCCTATCGTTGTGAGAGTTTCCGTAGGCTCGAAATACGGTGCGCAGCACTCCCAGGACTGGACCTCCTTATGTGCACACATACCGGGGCTTAAGCTGGTATTTCCTGCAACACCCTATGATGCAAAGGGCCTGATGAACAGCGCGCTGATGGGAACCGATCCTGTGATATTCTTTGAAAGCCAGAGATTGTACGACATCGGGGAAATGTTCAGGCCTGAAGGCGTACCGGAAGAATACTATGAAATTCCTATAGGGGAACCGGATGTGAAGAAGGAAGGCAAGGATGTAACCATCCTTACCATAGGAGCAACACTGTACAGGGCAATGGATGCAGCGAAGATGCTGGAGGAGCAGTACGGCCTGTCTGCAGAAATCATAGATGCGAGATCCATTGTTCCCTTCAATTATGATAAGGTTCTGGAATCCGTAAAGAAAACCGGCAGGATCGTCCTTGCAAGCGATGCCTGCGAAAGGGGCTCGCATCTGAAGGATATGGCCCAGACCATAAGCGAGCTGGCTTTTGATTATCTTGATGCGCCTCCTGTGGTAATAGGAGCGAAGAACTGGATAACCCCGGCCTACGAGCTGGAGGAGTACTTCTTCCCGCAGCCCGAGTGGTTTATAGATGCTATTCACGAGAAGATAATGCCCATAAAGGGTTATACCGCAAAAAACAACTTTACACCCAATGAGCAGCTCAGGATAAACAGGCTGGGGATTTAGTAAAAGTATAGGCTTAGAAATTTCAGACATGTAAATTTACATGTTAAAAAAGAACAAATCATGATAGAATAGTGTTAAGCCAAGGGTAATTTTACAGGGTTATGGAGTGTGGATTCATGGGTAATGACAGACAGCAGAAGATATTTAAGATACTTGCCGAGAAAGGTGAAGTTCAGCTTCAGCAGCTGCAGAATATCATGCCTGAGGTTTCGCTGATGACGTTGAGACGGGATTTGATCAGCCTTGAAAATGAGGGCTACCTGATACGTACCCATGGGGGTGCCGTGAGCACAAAAAAGGTGGCTTTAGTGGGCGGGGAAGAGGATGCCTACGCCAGGAGAGCTGTTGAGAATATCGAGGCAAAAATGAAAATTGCCGAGAAGGCGGTTCACTTGGTGGAAAGAGGCAGATCGATATATTTTGATGCTGGAAGTACGGTCATGTGCCTGGCAAACCAATTACCCGACGAAAGCTTTACAATCGTTACCAGTGGTGCTAATATAGCCTTGGAGCTGTTAAAAAAGCAAGGCACCTCGGTAGTAATGCTTGGAGGACTTATCAATCTGAATACTCTGTCGGTATCCGGGCCCAATGCCATGGCAATGCTTGATAACATCAATATCGACATAGCCTTCATGTCAGCCTCCGGGTTTTCCCTGGACAGCGGACTCACCGTTTCAAATGTCTACGAGAGTGAGCTGAAGAGGAAGGTTGTCAGTCGTTCCCGGAAGGTAGTCCTTTTATTGGATACGCAGAAGCTCAACAGGAATATGACTTTTACCTATGGGAATCTTAAAGATATCGATATTTTGGTTGCAGAAAATCAGCTGCCGGATGAAATAATTCATGAAGCGGAAAAATACGGAGTACAGATTATCTGTTGATGCTCTCATGAAAGCACTGGAGGGAATGAATTGAATAAATCAAGAATCAAAGAATTAAAAAAACATGCCCTGTCTGTAAGGAAGAACATTATAGAGGCTGTTTTTAGCGCCGCGTCGGGGCATCCGGGAGGATCCCTTTCTGCTGCAGACATCCTGACCGCATTATACTTTGAAGAAATGCGCGTTGATCCTCAGAATCCCAAGTGGGAGGACAGGGACCGTTTCGTATTGTCAAAGGGCCACTGTACCCCGGGCCTTTATGGAGTTTTAGCTGAGAGAGGCTTTTTACCTGCGAAGGACCTGGTGACCTTCCGCAAGGCGGACAGTTACCTTGAAGGACATCCCAACATGCAGTATGTGCCTGGAGTTGATATGTCCACAGGGTCATTGGGCCAGGGCATTTCAGCCGCTGTCGGTATGGCTCTGGCGGGTAAGCTGGACAAAAAGGACTACAGGGTCTATGCAATGCTGGGAGACGGTGAGCTTCAGGAGGGCCAGGTATGGGAGGCAACTATGGCGGCTGCCCACTACGGACTGGATAATCTGACTGCCTTCCTAGATTATAACGGCTTGCAGATTGACGGCAAGATCTCCGACGTTATGTCTCCTGAGCCGGTGACGGACAAATTTGCAGCCTTTGGCTGGAATGTTCTTGTAATTGACGGACATGATTTTGAGCAAATAATAGAAGCAGTAAGCAAGGCAAAGGAAAACAAGGGTAAGCCTACGATAATCGTAGCAAAAACCTTCAAAGGAAAAGGCGTTTCATTTATGGAAAACCAGGCAGGATGGCATGGCTCAGCACCCAACAAGGAGCAGAGAGACCAGGCGATCGCAGAGCTGGATAAGGCTCTTGCAGAGTTGGAGGTGGAGTAGCATGGCAGATAAGATAGCAACAAGAGAAGCTTATGGAAACGCATTGGCGGAATTCGGCTCGGACAGCAGGATAGTTGTATTTGACGCCGACCTTTCCAAATCTACAAAGACAGATACCTTCAAGAAGAAGTATCCGGAAAGATTTTTCAATATGGGTATAGCTGAAGCGAATATGATGGCAACAGCGGCGGGAATGGCTTCCTGCGGCAAAATTGCCTTCGCAAGCACCTTTGCGATGTTTGCAGCAGGCAGAGCTTTTGAGCAGATACGTAATTCAATCTGTTACCCCAGGCTGAATGTAAAGATCGCAGCAACTCATGCAGGGTTAACGGTAGGCGAGGATGGAGCCTCCCACCAGGCAATTGAGGATATTGCAATAATGAGAGCTATACCGAACATGACAGTCCTGAGTCCTGCTGATGCAGTGGAAACAAGGCATGCAATAAAAGCTGCTATTGAATACGACGGACCGGTCTATATAAGATTGGGCAGACTCAACGTCCCTGTGATATTTGATGAAAGCAATTACCAATATGAGCTGGGCAAGGGTATAACCCTTTCGGAAGGCTCGGATGTGACAATAATAGCGACAGGCCTGATGGTACATGCGGCCCTGGAAGCAAGGGATACACTCAAACAGGAGGGTATAGACGCAAGGGTAATAGACCTCCATACCATAAAGCCTATAGACGAGGATATCATAATAAAGGCTGCCAGGGAAACCGGCGCCATTGTTACAGCCGAGGAGCACAACGTAATCGGCGGTCTCGGCGGTGCCGTAGCTGAGGTAGTTGCAGAGAACTATCCTGTTCCGGTACTGAGATTGGGCGTCCAGGATAAGTTCGGAAAATCCGGCAAGCCTGATGCACTGCTGGAGATGTACGGCTTGACGGCAGCCAATATAGCGGCTAAGGTGAAGGATGTTTTGAAATTGAAGAGATAGTATAGAGAAAATGCCTTTGAGACAAGGGAACAGGTACCTTGTCTCATTTTATTTTGGTATCAATTTTTGGTACGGCAAGCCTGTTCCCTTGTCCCAGGCTTCAGAATAAATCAGGAAATTATTGACAATAACTGCCATATAGTATATACTATGTATATACTATATGGCATAGGAGAAATAAAGGCATATATTAATTATTAAAGTATTTATAAGTAAATGGAGTGGTTTGTATGTATAATGCCAAGGTTCAGAAATGGGGCAACAGCCAGGGTATAAGAATTCCGAAGCATATATTGGAGCAGGCGAAGCTGGGTGAGGGAGATCCGGTTGAAATATCCGTGGAGGATAACAAAATTATAATATTCAAGCCAAAACGCCAGCTTAAGGAATATACAATAAATGAATTGTTTGTAGGCTACAAAGCAGACTACAAGCCGGAAGAACCGGATTGGACGGAGCCGGCTGGTAAAGAGGAGTGGTAATATGGCATACATTCCGGATCAGGGAGATATTTGCTGGATCACGCTTAACCCGCAATCGGGCCATGAACAGAAGGGCCGCAGGTCTGCATTGGTAGTAAGTAATATGGACTACAATAAAATAACCGGTTTAGCAATATGCTGTCCGATAACAAATACCGATAGCAGGTTTCCCCTGCACACCGGGATATCGGGGGGGAATACAACCGGATATGTTATGGTCGAACATTTGAAATCCTTGGATTACAATGCAAGAAAGGCTGAATTCATAGAAAAGATCAATGAAGATATATTGATGGAAGTGCTTGCCAGGATTAATGCCTGTTTCTGAAAAGAGATTTATGGCTGGAAATGTCGAGCGCCTGCAAGGAGTATTTTATGGGAAATGTATTGGGGCTTTTAGCTTTGTTCATATTTTATATAATAGTTGGGTTAGTTATCTCCAAACTGGCATTTTTCATATGCTCGAAAATTATCAGCTCTTTTAGAAGCAGGTGAGTGCAGGTATAAATTAAATGGATAGGATTTATCATTTATACCCATTATATGAATAAGCTGGCTGATACATTTCTGGTTATATGATATAATAAATGCAATTAAGGAAATAAAACCTTATGGGTTTATCTTTTATGCATTTATTGAAACGGTGTGTAGCAATCCGATTGGCGGATTGCACTTATGTTATAATATTTTCTAAGGGGTGTGGTAACATGGAAGATAAGATGTTTGAGCTGATGACCAGGATGTACTCAGAAATGAAGCAAGGGTTTGCTAATGTTGATAAAAGGTTCGCTGATGTTGATAAGAGGTTTGATGATATTGATAAGAGGTTTGAGGATGTTGATAAAAGATTTGTTAGTATGGATAACAAAATTGAAACCCTGTCCAAGCAGGTAATGAGCCTGGAAAACGATCTTAAGCCAAAGGTGGAAGCCGCTCTTGACGGTTATAAGCTGGTATATGAAAAGCTTACTGACTTAAGTGAAAAGGTTGATATTATCAATTCCAAGGTTGAAAAGCAAGATGTAGAAATCAGAGTTATAAAGAGTGCAAAATAAATAATAGTCAATGAAAGCTACAGGGATACAATATTTAAATAACAAAAAAGCTAATCAGCAGCCTGCTGATTAGCTTTTTATATTTAGAATAAATCTCGGGAAAATAAAATCTGCACGGCATTAAATCCAAAGCTATTTATACTGCTTCAGCAGCTCTCCCACTGCTCCCCCCGGATGTATCAATGCAAACTGTTCCTTTTTATAGTCAGCTTCTTCCATAATTGCCACAACTATTGCGTCGAATATTGCTATTGTAGCTGCAAAGCTGGCCGTTGCCATTACGTTGAGCCTGTCCGTTTCACTTTCGATATGCATTGGAATTAAGATATCGGCA
>JAEXXN010000507.1 GCA_023405875.1 Bacillota bacterium
GTATTGGCCCATGCACTGGTAAAGGATGATAACAATGATAATTAAGAAGTGTGAGTTTTTGAAAAGCGCTGCTCAGAAAGGACAATACCCCGAATTGGAGCTGCCGGAGATAGCTTTTTCCGGCAGGTCCAATGTGGGAAAGTCTTCCCTGATAAATTCGCTTCTGAATAGAAAAAAGCTTGTAAAGGTAAGCTCAAACCCAGGTAAGACCAGGTTAATCAATTTTTTTCTCATAAACGAGCAATACGTTTTGGTGGACTTGCCCGGCTATGGCTATGCAGCAGTATCCAAAAGCGAAAAGGCTTCCTGGGGTAAAATGATAGAGGAATACCTGATGCACAGGGAGAACCTTATGCATGTTGTTCTGCTTGTGGATATAAGGCATGCTCCTACTGCAGATGACAAGCTGATGTATGATTTCATAAAATATTACAGAAGTTCTGTAATAGTAGTGGCGACAAAGCTCGATAAAATAACCAGGTCATCTGTTGCCAAGAATTTAAATATAATTAAACAAACACTTGGGTTGGACGCCGATGACATACTGATACCTTATTCCTCGGAAACTCATGCGGGAAGAGAGGAGCTATGGGGAGCAATGACCTTCGGAGGATAACCTGATTTGATTGGGGGAGCTTCTTTGGAATTGTACGAATCATTTATCCTCATTTTTACCTTTTTACTTCTTAATGTTCCTGTTTTCTTTTCATTATACAAGTATGTGTTCAGGAATATGAACATATTTGCAAAGCTGGCAATAGGTATCCTATATTGGGCCTTTGCATTTACCTCCCATGAGATGGTACCTTTTGCCGGGGTACTCATACTGTTGCTCAGGGTACATGCCTGGGAGGAAAATGATTACCGCATAAGAGACACCGACATATGGCATCTGGGCTTTCGTGATTCGATATTTGTGGCAGCGGGCGCCCTGGTTTTCAAGGTTGGGATAAGTCTTGTCAACAAGCTGTATGTTGATATCCTGAGCAGTTATTCCGGGCTGCAGATAGAACCCCAGGAAATAGTCAAGGAATTTTCCTCAGAGGATATGGTTTATAAGCTTCTGCTTTTTATTATGGTGGTGATATGTGCACCCTTTGTTGAGGAATATATTTTCAGGTATTTTTTGTATGACAGGCTGCTGCTTCCCAGAATGCCCGGCTTAGCCGCTGCACTCATATCATCGGCACTTTTCACACTGCTGCATCTTAATATATCGGGAATTCCCACTTTCTTCGGATTAGGGCTGTATTGCACTTATATGTATGAGCGAAAGGGATTTTACGGTGCTGTGATAACCCATGTGGTATCGAACCTTGTTACCGCAGTGCTATTGATGTGAGATGCATGAAAGGATGAGTTTACAAATGGAAAAGGAGTTTCATAGGGCACTGCTTGATGCCCTGACCGAAGCTATAAATAGAAATACGGTGGTTACCGTAAAGAACAATGAAAATAGCAGTATAATTGCAATAACAGCGACTGAGGATGAAATAATAGTGTCCTTGAGCAAGTTTCCCATTATTCTGAATGATATAATCTCAGCGGTATCAGACTGCCTGGGAAGGAGTCCCGACATGGTTTACAACAGGAGCAGCACCCTGAAGGAGGATTTTATAATATACTATATGGTCTGGCTGAACAGCAATGAGGGAGCAAGGTATTTCGTGGAGAAGGAATTCGGGGCGCATCAGAACAAGATAACCTACCTGAGCCAGAAGGCTATAGCTTTTTTACAGAATTAATATATTAATTGATAAGTGTAATAATAAGGTGGAGAGCCTTATTATTTTTTTGTAAGTGAAATTACAAGCAAAAAATCCCTTAATATTGAGCATAAGGGGTAAAACCAGAGCATAATTGCAATTTTTTAAGTTATTGTCGCGTAATATGGGAATAATGGAAAAGGGTTAGTAATATAATGACCATTAATGCTTTGATATACAGTCAAAAAATGATATCATGATAGTTGTGTTAGAAGAATTTTCTCATAAGCGGAAGGAATGTCAGTAATGTTAACGGATATAATAAATGTTGTTTTTATAATTTTACAGGTTTTGTTTTTTTCAATAGGTATATATTATTTTGCGACCTCGGTGTTCGGCCTTGCAGAAAAGCTGTATGGAAAAGCTACAAGAAATTATCTGCCGATAAAGAGGTTTGCGATCTTCATACCTGCCCATAATGAGGAGATAGTAATAAGCAATATTGTGGAAAATCTGAAGCAAATGAACTATCCACAGGACTCTTACGATATGTATGTAATAGCAGATAACTGTACAGACGGCACCGCAGCCGCAGCAAAGGAAGCAGGAGCCAATGTGCTTGAACGCTTCGACGATAAGCTGAGGGGTAAGGGACATGCTCTTCAGTGGGCCTTTGAAAAGGTACTTTACTCTGAGGACAATGAATATGATGCCGCAGTAATATTTGATGCGGATAATCTGGTTTCCAGGAGCTTTTTAAGGGAAATGAACAACAAGCTTTGCGATGGGCATAAGGTGATCCAGGGCTATATTGACAGCAAGAATCCTTATGATTCATGGATCACGGCAAGCTATTCCGTCGCATTCTGGTCCTCCAACAGGCTTTTCCAGTGCGCCCGGTCCTTTCTGGGGCTGAGCTGCGAAATCGGAGGCACGGGCTTCTGCATGGACGTTCAGGTGCTGAAACAGATTGGCTGGCAGGCCACCTGCCTGGTAGAGGATCTCGAGTTCACCATGAAGCTGATGATGAACAATATTAAGGTAGGCTGGGCACAGGATGCCGTCGTATACGACGAGAAACCGCTGACACTGGCTCAATCCTGGAAGCAGAGGAGAAGGTGGATGCAGGGCTTTGCGGATGTATGCTCCAGGTACTTCCTGAAGCTGTTTGTAAAGGGTGTCAGGGAGCGGAATATGGGACTTATCGACTGTGCAATATATACTCTTCAGCCTTATGTACTGCTGCTCGGGGCTTTAATGCTCCTGCTGAACCCGATAAACGTATATCTTATGGATTACGAGCTGTTTATAGTATCATCAAGAATGATGCCCGCATTCTTTCAATTGTATGGAGTGGTTCAGCTTATGCTGGTTCCTCTTTGCCTGTACTATGACAGGAAGCTTTCCTTCAGATTGCTCCTGTTCTACCCGGTGTACATATTTTACTGCCTCACATGGATACCTATAGCCCTGCAGGGGATCGTGATGATGAAGAATAAAGAATGGAGCCACACGCTTCATACAAGAAAACTGACTATACATGAATTGGAATAGGGCAGACCGCCTTATTCCTTTTTTACTATATTTATATATTAGTATTGATAGGATATAATCTAGATAGGGGCCGAATATATTTTTGAGGGGGTTAAAAATATGGAGTCAAATGAGCTGACAACAAAAAAGTCACTGCTTCAAAAGCTTTTGCTGTTTTTCATAAGGCCTTCGGAGCTGTTCAGGGATTACCTGGAGAAGCC
>JAEXXN010000545.1 GCA_023405875.1 Bacillota bacterium
CCCAGCAAACCATCAGTTCCATACCGGCTTCAGCAGATGCGGAGACAGCACAAAACAAGGTTGAGCAGGCCCCTGCATCCGGCAATAAAGGCGGGGCCATATCCCGTCAGCCGTCGGAAGAAGCTGATAACTATCTGGAATATACCTGGATGGTCTGGATCAGCGGGGCATTTCTCGCCTTTGTTTTTAAATCGCTTCAGTACAGAAGCTTCATGTCTTATATCAGGGGAAGCTCATACATTATAGAGGCTGGGGAAGTGTACTCGGTATTCCGGCAGACGGCGGATGAGCTTTGTATAAAAAAGAAGCTCCCCCTGTACCGGAGCAAGTTGATAGAATCCCCCATGCTCATAGGACTTATAAGACCTGTTATTGTTATCCCGGAAAATTTCCTGGAGCCTGACAGCCTGGGCTATGTGTTCAGGCATGAGCTTGTCCACTATAAACGCTGTGACCTGTGGTATAAATGGCTGGTACAGTTTACTGTCTGTATACATTGGTTCAATCCCCTTGTTCATGTCATGAGCCGCCGGATCAACAAGCTCTCCGAGTTTTCCTGCGATGAAGCGGTATCGGGAAGATTGAGCGCAGCGGAAAAAAAGGAGTACTGCAGCACTATTATCAAAGCCGCAGCCTTGGGCAGTGCTTGCAGGGGTAATATTGTCTCGGCGACTCTTTTTGAAGAGAAAAAGTATCTTAAAGAAAGGATGTGCGGTATTCTGAGGTGTGAAAAAAAGTCCGGAAGAAGCTTAGTCCTATCGGCGGCTTTAGCTGTAGCTTTGTGCTGTATGGCAGTATTCCTGGGTGCTGTTTCAGCAGGAGGCTTAGGGGAAAAGCCCCTGGAGGGTCAGGCGGTAAATACCGGTGCCGCCCTTAAAAAAGTTATTATCGATCCCGGTCACGGAGGCAACGATACAGGGATGGTATACAGTGATTATAATGACGGCAATCATATTGAAATCAATGAAAAGGAGCAGACTCTCAAAATAGCGTCTCTGCTCCGGGATATGCTGGAAGAGTCAGGAATCGATGCGGAATTGACCCGACGGGAGGACAAAAAAGTAACCCTGGAGGAAAGAATGAAATTGGCTGAAGCTTCAAATGCCTCATTATTTGTGAGTATCCATTTGAATGCCGGCCCTGACCGTACCAAAAGAGGTACCTTGACTATGTACAATTCTATTGAAAATGCTCAGGCAGCCCAAAGGATACATGACAAGCTTGCAGACAGACTCGGGACGGAAGATGCCGGAGTGGAGAAAATGCCTGAAAGCCTTAAATACAGCAAGCTGGAAATACCTGCTTTAATCGTTGAGCTGGCATTTATGACAAATGAGTCGGACAGAAGGATAATTATGGCAGAAGACTTTGAGCTCAACGCAGCAAAGGCCCTCTGCGAGGGTATCTTATCGGTGACGGAGCAGATGTGATCAAGGCATGGTGCCGGATAAGACATAGTCGTACCTGGCACCATAGCTATACTAATAAGCGTGTTTGTCTACATAATATAATACAAGCTCGGCTGTTTTCCTTAGTCTGTCCTCATTAATCACATCGACGGTATCTGCCGGGGAATGGTAGCCCAGGCTTGTATCCAGATCAACAAGGCATACTGCCGGTACATCGGAGACTAAAAAGGGGGTATGATCGCTGCCGTCTTCAAACGGTGTGTCATAAACTATTTCCAATTCATCCGCATATTCTGCAAAGGTATCTCTCAGCTTTTTCTTATGGGTTGTGTTGGACCCCTCATTAATAGCAATAGATAATGGCTTTTCAGAAGCAGCCCCTATCATATCCATATTGACCATCACTGATTTATGTAAGGGATAAACCGGATTCTGCACATAGTATATAGAGCCGTTGAGTCCGCTTTCTTCAGCATTAAAAGCCATAAATACAATGCTTTGCTTCGGCTTGATGCCATTCTCATTGATAACCCTGGCAAGCTCCAGCATTGCGGCAACACCGGATGCATTGTCCAGTGCTCCCGGGTTGTAAGTGCCGTCCATATTATCCCCTAGATGGTCAAAATGAGCACCGATAATGATATAGCTTTCTTTCAGAACAGGATCGCTTCCCGGTATCACTCCTATAACATTAGCTACCTTTGTACCGTAATCCAGTGTCGAGCTGCATTCAAAACGAACTTTCCCGCCGGACTTTTCCGCTTCTGACAAAGCGGTAAAGGTGCCGCTATCCACATAGATAAAAGGCCTGTAGTCCATATTATATATCCACGAGCCCAGAAAAGGTGTGACCTTCAGATGCTTATACCCCAGAGCATTTTTTGACAGGTCAAATTCACTTATTGCCAGACTGGCACCGCATCTTTTTGCCAGATCCTGGGGACTGTTCTGACTGCCAAACATTCCATAAAACTTCCACGGCACAAGCACAGCATTTCCTGCGGTTTCGCTGCTTTCCTTATACAACCTCTGATATTCTCCTTCATAGTATAGGGGGACTTCAATATCAATCTTATCCGTTATGCTTGACAATCTCCGTATTACAAAGTTTTCCGGGTAGTCAAAATCCGCCTGTATATTACCCTTTTCATCCACTATTTGCAGCACCGGCTTACTCTCCAACAGGATAGTCGGCTGAATGAAATTCTGCATGTAATTGTCTAATCTCTCCGGATTTTCTAAGCCCAGCTTTCTGAATTGATCTGCCAGATATTGCGCAGCCAGGTAATTCCCTTCGCTTCCCGCCAGCCTTCCCCTATACTTTTCTGAGGTAAGCTCTTTAATGGTAGCCATCATATTTTCCTTGCTGATACTATCTTCCCTCAAATTAGTAAAAGCGCTTTCAACCAGCTTCGAAGACCTTTCATTTTTGACCGCAGAAATATCCTGTTGCATACATCCGCTAAGAATACAACAGATAAATATTATTACGACCGCCAAGGGGATTAATCTATCCTTTATCCTAAACAATTTCAGCCCCCTTTCTCCGCCTCAATGTAAGATCATCCTAATTAATAGCCATTTATATACTATTTTTCCGTGGTAAAATGCCGACCTATATATGATGCCTGGCACGACACCATAGTTACAGCAAAGTACCTATTACATAGGAAATCAATATTGTGATTATTCCGGTTATGAAAAGAGACGTATTAAAATTTCTTCCTTCGGATTCATCAATTTTTTTGGAGTTATAATCTCTCGAAACAAGCATTGTATTTACCGTTCCG
>JAEXXN010000576.1 GCA_023405875.1 Bacillota bacterium
AAAAGTTGTATTTGTATGCTCCCCGACAGATAGGGGGTTTTTTTATTTATGGATATAACTTATAAAAAATAAGAATATTCCGTTTAGACTTTTTTTAAAAAATGATCCTTCAAAATTGTGCTGGAATTGTCGGAAGCGATCTCTTTATTTGTGCTATCCTGTTGATGAAATGGAGGTCATATAAATGAATGTATTTGACAAATTGAACGATCCTTTAGATTATATTGAAGAAAATCTGGCAAGCAATATTGATTTCAAAGAAGTAGCTAGGCTGGCTTCTTGCTCTCAGAGATATTTTAGAAGAATGTTTTCTATTCTTGCTGGGATTAACCTTTCAGATTACATCCGCCGCAGACGACTTACCCTTGCAGCATTTGAGCTTAATGATTTCAGTGTGAGGGTTTTAGATATTGCCATTAAATATGGATATAGCTCACCAGACTCTTTTGCAAGGGCCTTTCAAGCTTTTCATGGCATAACGCCGTCACAAGCCAGAAGTTATGGACAATGGTTAAAGGCTTATTCAAGAATGACTTTCCAGCTATTAGCCAATGAGGAGGATACTTATGAAGCCAAAGATAAAGAAGATAATAATAGAAAACAATGAATTTCAACATATCGAGGTTCTCAAGAGAAACAGGGAGAAAAGAAGTAAATATAATGAGTTTTTTATTGAAGGCGTTAAATCCATAAACTATGCAATTCAATATGATTGGAATATCAAAACTTATGTATATTCAAGGGAGAAGCCGCTCTCACAATGGGCGGAAAACGTATTATCAAATTCAAAAGCAGAATTACATTTAGAATTACCCTTAAAGCTGATGAAAAAATTAAGTGATAAGGACGAGGAAGTATCTGAAATACTAGCGGTTATTGATATGCCGGAAAATGATTTGTCAAGAATCAAGATAAAAGATGATATGCTGGTTGTCGTATTTGATAGGCCTTCAAGTCATGGTAATTTGGGCACTCTGATACGTTCCAGTGAAGCATTAAAAGTTGATGGCATAATTGTTACCGGGCATGCCATAGATTTATATGATCCTAAAACTATAAGGTCAAGTATGGGTACTTTCTTTTCAGTTCCTACTATTAGGCTGCAGTCCCATAACGACTTGATACCATGGTTCACCAACATAAAAAGCAGCATGAAAAATTTTAAAGTGGTTGGTTCAACCTCTAAAGCAAATAAATTTGTCATGGATGCTGATTTAACAAATCCGATGGCTTTACTTATTGGAAATGAAACTTATGGATTGAGTAATAACTATAAAGCAATTTGTGATATGCTTATAAAAATACCTATGGACGGGAATATTACGTCATTTAATGTTGCATGTGCCGCATCTATAATATTGTATGAAATCAGGAGGCAACGCAAAAATATAATATAGGGCGCTTGTGACATTCTTATCCTGTACTGTCACAAAGAGCTATTGTTTCTAAAGAGAAGAATATTAGAGAGAGCCAGGAAAGGGATAAGGTATTTTGAATTATAGATTTGCTATAGAAAATTTAAATTATGAAGATTACTCAAGTGGCAGGGTTTTTTACAGTCAGAAAGGAACAACTTCATTTCCAGTAAGATTAGCAAGTGAAATTTATCAATTATGTAAATCTGTTTTGTTTAATCAGGGGTTAGATAAGCCCTATGTATTATATGACCCATGCTGTGGAGGTGCATATCTGCTAGCGTCGATTGGCTTTCTACATGGAGAAGAGATAATAAAAATTATTGCGTCGGATGTTGATGAAACAATAATCCCCCTGGCTAAAAGAAATTTGACCCTATTATCAAAAGAAGGTATAGATGATCGCATAATAGAAATTCAAGAAATGATTGCAGACTTTGGGAAGAAATCTCACTCAGACGCACTGAAAAGTGCATTAAATTTAAGGTCTGCGCTTGAAAAGATGGATAAATCTATAGAAATTAAATGCTTTGTTTCAGATGTTACCCAAAATAGAAATTTAATTGACGATGTTCATAATGTTAATATTATTATTACAGATTTACCCTATGGAGACATTGTTAATTGGAATAGTATGCAGGACGAAAAAGAAGCTGTAGAAAATTTGCTGGATAATGTTCTTCAGATTATTTCAAAGGACTCAGTAATTGCAATAATTTCAAAGAGTAAGACTAAGATAAAACATAAAGATTATAAACAACTGGAAAGGTTTATAATTGGAAAACGGCAGATAACAATTCTGCAGGCTATATATACTTAATATGCTGGATGATAACAGAAATGAAGCAATAAAGAAATATATTGAATCAATGTCTGAAAAAGAGGAAAAGGACTATTCAAAAGAGAAAATTGTTGGAGAGGAAGGGTAAAGTCAGGCTCAAGGAAAAGAAAACTGACACAATACAAGACTGAAGCATTATCTGAACCGGAGTACGTTCAATTGAGTTTCCTCACTTATAAAAAGCAAATGTTATGCTATACAAAGCAGAGGAGGTTTTTGTAATGTCTGAAAGGGGTTTGGTAACAAAAGTATCAGGAAAGAGCATGTGCGTGAAAATGTTTCCACTTACGAGCTGCGGTGAGTGCAAAGCATGTGATGCGCACAGACGATCTGACATGACAATAGAAATTGAAAATACCTGTAATGCTTCTGTTGGAGACTATGTATATGTTGATATGAAGGAAACTATTTTGGCAGGCGCTGTTATTTTTTACGGTATTCCGCTTATGGCTTTCGCAGTTGGTCTTCTGCTGGGCTGGATGATTACGCCGAGCTTGGTTTCAGAAAGCCTGCAGGAGCCTGTTACAGCCGCCGTAGGGGTAAGCTTTTTATTAATGAGCTATTTGTGTATCCGCTTTGCAGCTCCGCTGATCAAGAGTCGTACGGCATTTCCGGTTGCAACAGCAATTATTTCAAATAACTTGGAGGACGACTCGGAAGCAGGAAAAGAACATTAAAAATCACCACTGTAGAGCTTGCGGTTTTGCAGTGGTGATTTTGTAAATATAAGCCAAATATAGCAAATCGTCAATATTTTGTGAACGAATTGACGAATTTGTTATCTCCTGGGTAATATGCTATAATACTGAGCAAGGGTTGAAAACACAGAGAGCCTTGGGGGTGAAATTATGAGATTGCCTACTTTTAAAAGAGGGATTCATCCAAAAGATGAGAAACACCACACAGAGGACAAAGCAATACAAGTAATACTCCCTAGAGTCGGCTCTAAAATGGTATATCCTATGGTGCAAAGCATAGGTGTCCCGTGCCAGCCGGTTGTATCTGTTGGTGAGCATGTGCTTTTGGGACAAAAAGTTGGAGATGCGGAAGGTTTTGTCTCTTCTCCCATTCACACAAGCGTTTCGGGAACCGTAGACGCGATTACAAAGGTGCTTACTCCTGCCGGAATTGTTTCAAACGCTGTTATTGTCGAAAATGACGGGCTATATGAAGAGCACCCCACAATTTCTGAACCTAAGGATTATAACAGCTATACCAATGATGAGATTTTGAAAACAATTCGAGAGGCTGGTATTGTCGGCTTAGGAGGAGCAGGATTCCCAACCCATGTGAAGCTATCGCCGCCTAAGGGCATGATCATTGATAAGGTCCTTATAAACGGAGCGGAATGCGAGCCGTACCTGACAACTGATTATCGTGTTATGCTGGAGGAGTCAGAAAAAATTGTCATTGGTACGGAGATCATACTAAAGCTATTACCGACGGCTGCAGGCATTATTGGAATCGAAGACAATAAGCCGAAAGCAATAGAAGCTATGCAAAAAGCATGTGAGGGCCATAACAGAATAAAAGTTCTTGCAATAAAAACAAAATATCCGCAAGGTAGCGAAAAACAATTGATTCAAGCCTGTACCGGACGTGAGGTAGAAAAAGGAAAGCTCCCTGCCAGTTCCGGTGTTTTGGTAATCAATGTAGATACTACGATTGCAATACACCGTGCAATTGTAAGAGGACGTCCCTTGATGCGCAAGGTTGTTACGTTTGCAGGCGGTGCTATAAGAAACCCGGGCAACTATAAAATCAGGCTTGGGACGCCCATTAACGAAATCATTGAGGACATCGGTGGACTGCATGTCGAACCATCAAAAATTATAGTAGGTGGCCCAATGATGGGAATATCTACTTATAAGCTGAAAATACCTGTCATGAAAACCACATCCGGTATACTTCTTTTTACAATAGAAGAGGCAAAAATCCCCCCTGAAAGAAATTGTATCCGCTGCGGCCGCTGTGTGGCTTGTTGCCCCATTGGGCTCATGCCCTACGCACTCAATCAATTTGTGATCCACCGCGAAATAGATAACTTTGTGCATAGTAATGGTATGGAATGCATTGAATGCGGCAGCTGTTCCTACGTGTGTCCCTCCAAAAGGCACTTGACTCAGACCATTAAAAAGAAGAGAAGACAACTGCTTTCACAAAAAACAGAAAGGATGGCTAAAAATCAATGACAAATAAAATCTTGGTTTCAGCAAATCCTCATATACGCTCCGAAGCTACCATTGAAAAAATCATGTATGATGTTGTCATTGCACTTTTGCCAGCATGCATAGCAGGGGTTTATTTCTTTGGTACAAGAGCACTTATTATAATTATTTTATCTGTGATAGCGTGTATATTTGCTGAATGGTCATTTGAGAAGATAGCAAAAAAACCAATAACCATTTGGGATGGCAGCGCCATCGTTACGGGATTATTGTTGGCAATGAATTTACCATATACGGTACCCTTCTGGCTGCCAATTGTCGGCGGCTTCTTTGCAATTATTGTCGTCAAGATGCTGTTTGGCGGACTGGGGCATAATTTTATGAACCCGGCACTGGCTGCCAGAGCATTTCTATTGACTTCTTACCCTGTACAAATGACAACCTGGTCCCTTGATGCCGCCTCCGGAGCAACACCTCTTGGGCGTATGAAGGAAGGTGGCTTCATACCGACCTCAATCGATTATGTCAATGCCCTTTTCGGCTTCAACGGAGGCAGTCTTGGGGAGGTATGTGCGATCGCAATTATTTTAGGAGGCATTTACCTCATTGTGCGCGGCGTCATTTCATGGAGAACACCTATTTCTTTTATTGCAGTATTCTTCATTCTTGCGACATTGTTAAAACGCGCCGGCTTTGATGCTTCATATCCGTTGTATGAGCTTCTCACAGGCGGTTTGCTGCTGGGTGCGTTTTTTATGGCTACCGATTATGCTTCGACTCCCATTCATCCGAAGGGACAATTCATTATGGGAATTGGTTGTGGAGTGCTCGCTATTCTCATCCGGTTCTACGGCGGATTTCCAGAAGGCGTTTGCTATTCCATTCTGATTATGAATCTTGTTGTACCGTATATAGATAAAATTACGGTGCCTCATGTATATGGAGGCGGAAAATAATGTTTAAAGCTGTTATAAAACCGACGTTGTTTTTATTCGCGACGACTGTAGTCATCGCTGGCCTGCTGGGCGTTGTACACTACGTTACCGAAGCGCCTATTCAGGCACAATTAGAGCGGGAATTGCTTTTATCAAAGCAAATATTATTGCCCTCTGCAATAACCTTTGAAATAGTTGACTTCACAAAAAATAACGGGTCATCTGTAAAAATGGTGGAAAGAGGCTTAGATGAATCCGGGAGCAAGGTTGGATATATTGTAACCGTCACGCCGAAAGGCTATGGGGGAGAAATTCTGACAATGGTAGGATTTGATGCAAATATATCCGTAACAAGCTATCGTATTTTAAAATCAAACGAAACACCTGGCTTGGGCGATATTGCTTCCAAACCGGATTTTACAAGCCGCTTTGAAGGTAGGTCCGGCTTTCCGATAAATATTGTAAAGATTCCCGCAAAAGAAACGGACGTACAAGCGATCATAGGTGCAACCATTACTTCAAAAGCAATGGTACAAGGCGTAAATCATGCCGCTGAAATCGTCGCATCCATAGAAGGAGGAAAATAATGAGCGATCTTAAAAAAATAGCTTTAAACGGGATTATTCGTGAAAACCCGGTATTCGTCCAACTTATTGGTCTGTGTCCGACTCTCGCGGTTACCACGAGTGCGTCAAACGGCTTGGGTATGGGAATTTCAACGACATTGGTCATGACGTTTTCAAGCGTGGTAATTTCTTCCTTACGTAACATTCTGCCTGAAAAAGTCAGACTACCGCTTCTGGTTTCTATTACAGCCGGTTTCGTTACCATACTTCAGTTTGTCATAAAAGCGTATTTCCCTGACCTGGATAAAGCCTTAGGTATATTTATCCCGTTGATTGTTGTAAACTGTATTCCGTTTGCAAGAGCAGAGGTTTTTGCCTCAAAAAATAGTGTCATGTACTCCGCGGCTGATGGCTTCTTCATGGGCTTAGGCTTTACGGCTGCTCTTTTGCTTATTGGCAGTGTCCGTGAAATTATAGGAGCCGGGACTTTCTTTGGGATTACAGTTCTTCCGGAGCTATTCCCCAAAACATTGATTATGATTTTTCCTCCCGGCGCATTTTTTACAATCGCATTTATAATTGCAACCATTAACTATTTCAAAGAGAAACCTAAAAAGGAGGATCAATAAGGATGGATCTGTTTTTTCTGTTTTTAGGTGTGGTTCTGGTCAATAACTTTATTCTCGCCCAGTTTTTGGGAGTTTGTTCTTTCTTTGGAGTATCCAATAAAATTGAAAACTCTATAGGGATGAGTCTGGCTGTTACCTTTGTTATTACACTGTCCGCCTTCTTTACGCATATCACCTATAAATATATACTGGTTCCATTAAAGGTGGAATATCTTTCCACACTGGCTTATATCCTGATTATAGCGTCGCTTGTACAGCTTGTGGAAATGTTCATAAAAAAAAGCAGTCCCGTTCTTCACCGTGCTCTTGGCGTGTACCTGCCTCTTATTGCGGTTAACTGCGCAATTTTCGGTGTTGCAATCATTAATCAAGAGAATAATCATACTCTGCTTCAATCAGTTGTCTACGGCTTTGGTGCAGGGGTTGGATTTGCCGTTGCGATTCTTTTGCTGGCAGGGCTGCGTACAAAGCTTGAAAAAGCAGATATCCCCGAAATATTTAAGGGATATCCTATTACCTTTATTATCGCCGGATTAATGAGCATTGCATTTATGGGATTTTTTGGTCTGTTTTAGACGAAGGATATAGCAATTATACTATTTAGATAAAGTCCAGCGGTTAAAACTAATATCAGGCCAGGGGAACTGACTTTATTAGAAGCGACCTAATGGCCCAACAGAAGAAAACAGAACCATCCTCAATAGCTAAAAATTATTGTTACACGGGTATTGGTTAAGTTCAATAGCGTGAAATTTAATTATCAAAGAGCAAGATATTTATTCCCGGTTATTCAAGGATGACAGTCATACTAATCCAAGGTTTGTAACTGGAAATTTTATAACTAAAACCTTACAAAAAATATTATATGAGGAGAAAATCATATGAATTTTTCCTATTTTATAAACCCGATTATTGCTATCGGTACGATTAGCTTGATTTTTGGACTTATGCTCGGTTATGCAGGTAAAAAACTTGAAGTACAGGTTGATGAGCGCTTGCAGAGCGTTCTCGATGCGTTGCCCGGCGCAAACTGCGCCGGATGCGGCTTCGCCGGCTGTTACTCATTTGCCGAGGCACTGGTAGAAGGACGCGCTCAGTTGAACGGATGCCCTGTTGGAGGAGCCGGCACGGCCGAAAGCATTGCCGCTATTCTTGGGGTTGAGGTCGGATCCTTTGAAAAGCATGTTGCCTTTGTAAAATGCATAGGTTCGGCTGCGATTGCGCATTACAGATACTCTTACCAAGGGATTTTGGATTGCAACGCTGCCGTACAGCTAGCAGGCGGAGGCACAAAGCAATGCACATATGGCTGTATCGGTCTTGCAAGCTGCCAGAAGCTATGCCAATTCGGCGCCATACGGATTGAAAATAATATTGCGGTGATTGACCCCGCGAAATGCACTGCTTGCGGTAAATGCTTACCGGCTTGCCCCAAGAACCTTATTGAACTGGTTCCGGAATCCTCCAATGTAAGAGTTTCCTGCTTTACAAAGGAAAAGGGCAAGGAAGCGAAGCTTCACTGCTCTGTGGGTTGTATTGGCTGCAAGCTGTGTGAAAAGGTGTGTAATTTTGATGCCATCACGGTTAAGAATAATTTGGCAAAGATTGATTATCAAAAGTGCACACAATGTCTGGCTTGTGTCAAAAAGTGCCCTTCAAAGGTTATTACTATTATTCACAAAGAATAAGCCATGGCGATAAACCTCTTTGCATGCCATGTATTTTCCGCGCAGCCTCCAGGTGATACCAGGTTTGAATTTTGGATAGGATCTCCAAAAAGTGCAGACCAAGGATTGCCTGGCAGGCTGCGACTTATAACAGTCTAAACGTCGTGCTTGCATAGTATTTCAGGATTATTCTTAAATCCGCCTGAAGTTGCAATCAGAAGGAATGTACAGTGTTTATCGGATATTCGTCTCTCGGATGCCTCTGTCAATGCACTGTAAACCACAGCTGAGGATGCCTCCAGATAGAGGCCCAAACGGGCCATTTGCCTGATATCTTCGACTACCTTGCTCTGGGGAACGGCAACGGCAAATCCTCCCGAGCCTTTAGCTGCTGCATATGCCTGGTAAGTTACAGTGGTTCCCCCTATAGATCCGGTCAGAGAATAGTCCCCAGGGAAGCTTTTTCTGTAGTCCTCGCCCGTCAGCACTTTTGATACCCTTTCGAAGGGTTCCACGCATATCAGCTTCGGTATGGCATTGATGCACCCGAACTCCTGCAGCTCCATAAAGCCTTCATATATTCCCCAGAGCAGATCGCCTCTTGATACGGGAATCACAATATAGTCGGGCAAGGACTTGCCAAACTCATCGAATATTTCATAGGCTATAGTTTTATATCCCTGCACTCCGAAGCTGCAGCTTCCCACAGGCGGCATACTATAGTTTGTCGCCGGATACCAGCCGGAGCCTTCGACCATTTTACCCATATAACTCCATCTGCCCTGAACGGTATCTTCCTGTTCATCCAGAACGATCAACTCAGCGCCGGTAGCTTCAATAGCAGCTTTATATGCCAGGTTTGTTTTTCGGGGCGAGATGATTTTGCAGCCCAGACCGCAATGCGCTGCATATGCAGCCAATGATATCCCTGCATTGCCGCTTGACGCAGCCACGATCGTTTCTTTTCCCATAGCAAGAGCACGGGCTACTACAAGCGGACTCATCCGATCTTTATGCGATCCCGTTGGATTTTGAAACTCGTTTTTTACATATACTTCCTCAACTCCTGTGTACTGCGCCAATTTATGAAGGCGTATCACCGGTGTATTTCCCTCGCCCAGTGTCGGAAAATCTCTATACGGCAGCAAGTTTCCATATCTCTGCATACCTTTTCTCATTGTACTGTTATATACCGCGCCGCTATACCTGAAGGAAAGGCTGGCATTCCCGCCATTTTCAAGACATTGGGGGCACCCGCAGAAATAGTCGCCTACCGGATACTCCGCCCCGCATTTGATGCAGTACATTGACTTGATTTCCGTATTCAGTTCATACATACTGATACCTCCAATTCTTTGAATTTCCTATCTTAACGATTCGAATTTCACTTCGGGATATTGTTTCGGCTGTCCCTCAAGAAGGGAAGATGGCAGCCCTTTCAACTCCTTATCGAAGAAGGCAAGAGAATAGGCATTGATAATGTCAAACCCCCGTTGCGCATTGATAGGTCCGGTTATGCCAATGTGGGGCAATACCGGCGACCAATACGGAATGTCGGTAAAGCCGATGTGGAATATCCCTGCGATCTCCACATAGTAACCATCGCTCGGCAGGTTCTCATACACTGCGCGCATGGTATCGATGGTCAGGATAACATCTTTTTCTGCCCAGGTGCCGTTGCTGCCGTGTTCAAAGCGCATAGTATCGGCACTGCGTGTTATGAACATGGTCGGTTGTTCCAGCCCCTTCTCAACGACTTCGGCAGGGATATAGACATCCATAATGAGACAGGCTTTCAGGCGTGAATCTTTTAAGCTTGCCTGTGCTGCGTCCATACCGCCCAGCGATATGCCGAATGTGCCGATGTGCTCAAGGTCGAGCCGTCCGGTCAGTATCCGGTTGGGATCGTTCTTATTAAGCGCTTCGAGCTGGTCCAGGGCAAAGCTCGCATCCTGGGCAAAATAAGGAATCGTCCCGTCCGGCAGAGGCTGCCCGTATAAGGTTGGCGCTTGTGGCTGCGGCTCCACGCTCTGCATGTTGAGCGGGAGTATTTCATCTCTCGATAGCCCGGGGACCTGCCGTCCATCGGGGAAATGCACCATTGGAGCAATACCCGGCTGGTCCAGACCAATGACGATATAGCCATGGGAAACCAGCTCTTCGATTTGAAAGGTATTTGCCGAGCGGAACCCGCTTATTCCGGTAAGGTATAGCAGGACAGGGTAGTTGGGCCTGTCGTCGGCAACAGGCGCGGATGCCACGGCATTTGTGGTCACATATTTGAGGTGGCTGAAAACGAATTCAGGCATACGAAGAAACCGTCCGATGACCGGCGTCACGACATCGGCATCCTGGATGTACGGAGCCTTTTTCATTGATAGCTCTTTCTTAGTCGGGTACCACACCTGCGCCATAAGTTCACGATAATCATTAGGATCGGCTGTGAAAAGTTCCGGACGGCTCTTATCTGCCCAGTGATAGGTCAGCGTACTGATGCCGTACGGCCCGGTTGGCTTGGGGAAAGAAAACACGGGCAATATGACCGGCAAAACAATAGAGATCACTATCGCAATGACACCCAAACCAATACTGAAAAAAGAAACGGCACGATTCACATGTAAGCCGCCTCCGATTCCTTTGCTAAATACCCAAATCACAAAGAAAATTGCGGTTAGGGCGTATGCCGGAATCATTTGCCAGCGAAAGCCTTCAATCACCACTTGTATCCCGGCGATCAGGGGTGCAGATACGGCTGCATAGTCAATCCAGCATATGGTATGCTTAATCCCTAAAGAGCAAAACGCTATAATATTGATACTGACCAGGACTATTTCAAAGAATCTCATACGTCACCGCGATAGCTACAGCCCGACCGCTTTTTTCAGCTTCAGCTTCGGCAGCGGAAGAAATCACTTTGGCAGCTTCCAGCGTCAACGTGGCTTTCATATACAATTTATCCATAGACTTTTCCCTCCTGATTTTATTACTTTCTGTTTCTGAAACTTTTCAGTCGTTTATTAAGCCTTTTAGAATAAACTCTACAAGCAAATGAATAACCTTGGGGAAGTATTGAATTCCTATGTCTTTCTTATGAGTATCAAGGTAGGTGACGGAATTTATAAGCGCAAAAAGCATTTCATCGTCAATATCATGTCTTATTCTGTTTTCGAGCTTCCACTTCTTGAGTAAATCCATAAAAAAATCAAACAAGAAACAATCGTATTTATCACGACATCGTGTTTCCAAGTCACCAAAAATATCTTTGTTGTACCATTCCTGCAGGATTAGGTTTTTGCTCATGGCCTCCGCGCTTAACGTTAGAAATTTCGTAGCCAATACTATAGGATCATCATTTAAGTCAAGCGATTCCACAATCGTTTTTTTTGCCATTTCATTTTCCTTGAAATAAATATCAAAAAAAAGCTCATCTTTCGATTGAAAATAATTATAAAAAGTTCCGATTCCAGCCCCCGCCCGTTTTGTTATATCGGAAACATTGACATCCTTAAAACCGCTCAAGAGGAACAGTTCTCTGCCGGCTTCATAAATGGCTGTTTTTTTGTCCACAACTTTGCCTCCTTTTCATTGGAATGAATAATAAAAATATTCATTCCAATATTATCATTTTGTATCGACAATGTCAATCCGTCTAAGACGCCGGAATTTTTTAATATTAATTCTTGAATGAGTTTGGCTTATTAAGTATGACTTGTCATGTTGGAAGAATGTCCTGCTCCTTTTTCAGCTCCCGGCCGGTAATGGAGTAATATTGCGTCATCGGTTTCTGGATTTAGCTCTTGACCTTTAAGGTAAAACAATATATAATAATATTAACCTTATAGGTAAAGAATAATATTATTATATATGAGAAGGTGGTATCATGCTGTCAAATCTGGAATCCAAGAGACGAGACGCCATTTTAAACGCAGCATTAAAGGAGTTCGCCACAAAGGGATATGATGAAGCGTCAACAAATGTAATTGCAAAAGAGGCCGGGATTTCAAAGGGATTAATGTTTCATTATGTAAATAGCAAAAAAGACCTTTTTCTATTCCTATATGATTACTGCACAGACATGCTTAATAAGGAATATTTTTCTTTAATGAATTTTAGTGAAAAGGATATTTTTGAAAGACTGCGGCAGTCCTATCTTCTACAGCTTGAGTTATTGCAGAAACATCCTTGGATTTTTGAGTTTAATAAGATTACCGCCGCCAAATCTGATGAAGTCAATAAGGAAATAGAAGAAAAACTAAAAGGGAAGCATACATTGTGCTCTGAAACACTGTTCGGCTTAATAGATGAATCCAAATTCAGGGAAGGCCTTGACATTGAGACATGCAAACAGCTTATTCTATGGGCAAATATCGGTTTTACCAATCAGATACTTGAGGATATCCGAAACGCAGAACTCGATGAATTGGATTATGATGAAATTATTGAAAAACTTGATGGTTTCTTTAATGAACTCAGAAAAATCTTTTATAAATAGATTGATAGGAGAGGCATATGGGTTTTACAATTTTTTATTTTTCTGCTACGGGCAACTCACTGACAATAGCACGGCAAATCGCAAAAGGGCTTGGAGGCTGTGCAATTC